>DAIRDI010000048.1:0-14650 GCA_036796235.1 Candidatus Competibacteraceae bacterium
TTCGAGCGCCGGACCTTCCATGCGGTCTTCGCCACCGAGGACCAGAAGGAAGGCATGGAGGCGTTCGCCGGCAAGCGGGAACCGGCCTTCAAGCATCGCTGAGGCCGGTCGTGGCCGCCGTCGCCGGCTGACCGTGCGACGGGAATTGATTGACCGGACGGGCCAAAGATTCCATGATTACAATTAGGTGAATACCGGCATGTCACGAAGGCCGGGAATTACTGTTGTCACAATCGCCAGAAAGGATAAAACGATGGAAATCAAGAAAGTTGGTGTCATGGGTTGTGGGGCGATGGGTCTGGGCGTGGCGCAGGTGTGCGCGCAGGCCGGCATCCCGACGGTTGCGGTCAAGGCGACGCCGGGGTCGACCGATAAACTTCGCTCGGGTCTGGAGAAGTCGCTGGGCAAGATGGTCGAGCGCGGCAAGATGACCGCCGATCACCGGGATTCCACGCTCGGCCTGCTACAGCTGACGACCCGGGAAGAAGACGTCGCCGACTGCGATCTGATCGTCGAGTCCATCATTGAGGATCTGGAGACCAAGAAGTCGCTGTTCAAGCGGCTGGAGGGGATCGTCTCGCCGCAGGCGCTGCTGACCACCAACACTTCGACCCTGTCCGTCACCGCCATGATGGCGGTCTGCAAGCACCGCGAACGGGTGGCCGGCCTGCATTTCTTCAACCCGGCGCCGGTGATGAAACTGGTTGAAATCATCCACGGCTTTGAAACCTCGGACGAGGTTATCAGTACCTTGGATGCCTTCTGCAAGAAGGTCGGCAAGGACCCGGTGATCGTGCAGGATACCACCGGCTTCATCGTCAACCGCCTGCTGACGCCTTACATGCTGAGCGCCATTCGTCTCCTGGAGATGGGCACCGGCACGATCGGCGACATCGACCACGCCATGAAGTCGGGCGCCGGGCATCCGATGGGACCGTTCGAACTGGCCGACTACATCGGCCTGGATGTGGTGGAAGCCATGACGCTGAATATTTATCATGATATGCATCAGCCGCATGTGTCTTCACCGCACACCCTGACCCGCTTGGTGCAACTGGGCTATCTGGGTCGCAAGACCGGTAAAGGCTTTTACGACTACTCGGCCAAGCCACCGATGCCGAATCCAGCTTTGCGGCACCCGGTCGCCTGATCGGGACCAACCAACCCTCTCCCCAGGAGAGGGTTGGGTTACGAGCGCGAAGCGCTCAACTCCCGCCATACCGTTGTTCCAGCCAGTCAAACACCGCGCGCAGCCCCATCGCCTCGCCGCCTTCCGGCCGCCCCGGCTGGGTTTTCAGGTTCCAGGCCATCAAGTCGAAATGCGCCCATGGAATGCCGTCGGGCACGAACTCCTTCAAAAACAGCGCCGCCGTGATCGCCCCGGCATACGATGACTCCGCGGCGTTGGCGAGATCGGCGATTTTGCTGTCGAGCAGTTCCCGGTAGGGTTGATGCAGCGGCAGCCGCCAGAAGGGATCCTGCTCTCGCGCCGCCGCCGCCAGCAGTCCGGCAGCCAGTGGCTCATCGTTGCAGAATAGCGCCGGCACCTCGGTTCCCAGCGCAACCCGCGCCGCGCCGGTCAGCGTGGCGAAGTCGATGAGGACTTCCGGCCGCTCGCCGCCCGCTTCCGCCAGCGCGTCGCAGAGAATCAGCCGGCCCTCGGCGTCGGTGTTGTGAATCTCGATGGTGAGTCCCTGGCGCGAGCGGAGCACGTCGCCGGGGCGGAAGGCGTTGCCGGCCACCGCGTTATCCACTGCCGCCACCAGCACCCGCAACCGGACCGGCAGGCCGGCGCTCATGATCAGGCGTCCCAGCCCCAGCGCCGTCGCCGCGCCGCCCATATCCTTTTTCATCAGCCGCATGGCGCTGGAGGGTTTCAGATCGAGGCCGCCGCTGTCGAAACAGACGCCTTTACCGACCAGCGTGACCTTGGGATGGGTCGGATCGCCCCAGCGCAGGTCCAGCAGGCGCGGCGGGTGAACGCTGGCCCGACCGACCGCGTGGATGGCCGGATAGTTGCGCGCCAGCAGCTCCTCGCCGACGGTTTGTTCGACCGTGGCGCCGAACTCCGGTCCCAGCTTTTGGGTGATGGCGGCCAAGTGCTCCGGCATCAGATCCTCGGCCGGGGTATTGATCAGATCGCGGACCAGGGTGATGGCGTCGACCTGTCGCTGGATGCGGTCGGCGTTGCAGGCCGGGTCGAGCGCCAGCCGCGCTGGAGCCCGTTTCGGCGCCTTGTACCGGGTAAACTGGTAGGCGCCCAGCGCCCAGCCTAGCGTCAGTCGCTCCAGCGATCGGGATTCGAGCGCGGTGTCGAGCACATAGTCGCCCTCCGGCAGACCGGCGGGCAGTCCCCCCAGCGCCCAGAGGTTATCGGTATTGCCGATGCCGACCACCACCGCCCGCGGTCGACCCTCGGGGCCAGGTACCAGATTGAAACCGCCCGGTTTCATTTTGAAGCCGGTGGCGGTCAGCCAGCGGCGCAAAGCTTCGTCCTGTTGTTCCAACCAAGCGCCGCCTTCGCTTTCAACGACGGGAATGAGGGGAATGCAGCCGGACGTTCGGCTGGGTAGTAAGCCTGGATTCATGAATAGCTCTCCAATTGTAAAAAGCGACGCGCTCGTCGCCGGGCGGTGATTTTTGTCGGCGATCGGCGCAAACTTCCAGCGCCTCGCTTCCAACCGATGGGATTAGCCCCTTGTATCGAGATCTCGACCAGCGTTTGACCCGGCTCTTCAATGCCGATCCGCACACTTTGCTCGACGGCCGTCTGCTCGGCTTGGAACGGGAGGCGTTGCGGATGGGGCCAGAGGGTTACATCGCCCAGACTCCACACCCGGTCGCTTTGGGTTCGGCGCTGACCCATCCCTACATCACCACGGATTACTCCGAGGCGCTGTTGGAATTCATCACCCCACCGTTGTCCCGACCTGGGGAGGCGCTGCGCTTCCTGGGGGAGATTCACCAGTTCGTCCAGCCCTCTATTGGGGATGAACGGCTGTGGGCCGCCAGTATGCCCTGCATTCTGGCGGGGGAGTCCAGTATCGCCATCGCCGAATACGGCCGTTCCAATTTGGGCCTGATGAAGCATGTTTACCGGCGTGGGTTGGCCTGGCGCTACGGACGAATCATGCAGGTGATTGCCGGTATCCACGTGAATTTTTCGCTGCCAGACGAATTCTGGACCGTATTCCAGGATCGGGAAGGGGATCGTCGGACCTTGCAAGATTTTCGCTCGGAAGCCTATTTCGCGCTGATTCGCAACCTGCAACGCTTCGGCTGGCTGATCCTGTATCTGTTCGGCGCCTCGCCGGCGGTGTGCAAGTCGTTTCTCGACGGCAAGTCGACCCCGCTGTCCGCCTTCGACGACCACACTTGTTATGGGCCTTACGCTACCTCGCTGCGGATGAGCAACATCGGTTACACCAACCGCACCGAGAAGAAGAGCGGCGTCAACGTTTGCTACAACTCGCTGCCTGAATACATCACCAGTCTGACCCAGGCGACCGCCACGCCGTGGCCGCCCTACGAGCGCATCGGGGTGGTGGTGGACGGCGAGTATCGCCAGCTCAACGCCAACATCCTGCAGATCGAGAACGAATATTACTCCTCAATGCGGCCCAAGCAGCCGCCGCAAGGCAACGAAAAACCGACCGTGGGCCTGAAGCGGCGCGGCGTGGGTTATGTCGAATTGCGTTCGGTGGATATCAATCCGCTGGAGCCTCTGGGGATCACCCTCTCCCAATTGCGCTTCCTGGAAGTGTTTCTGCTGTTTTGCCTGCTGAACGAGTCGCCGCCGCTGGACGCCGAGGAACGGCGGACGATCGACGACAATCAGATGGCGACGGCCTTGACCGGTCGCGATCCGGCGCTGGTTTTGCAACGCCGACGCCATCCGGCGTTGCCGTTGCGGCGTTGGGCGCAAGATATCTTCAGCGAGTTGCAACCGCTCGGTGAGTGGTTGGACCTTGGGGAAAATGGGCGACCTTACACGATGGCGCTGGCCGAACAGCGGGAAGCGCTAGTCGATCCCGACCGTACTCCATCCGCCCGCATCCTGGCCGAAATGCGCGCCAGTGGGGAAAACTTTTTCCAGTATGCCCGGCGGCTCTCGGAACAGCATCGTCAGTATTTGCAGTCGTTGTCCCTGGCCGAGGACCGAGTGCGGTTTTTCACTGAGACCGTGGAACGGTCGTTGCGAGAGCAGACCGAGATCGAAGCCGCTGACGTCGCATCGTTCGAAGAGTTCCTGCGGGAGTATTTCGTACAGGCTTAAAGCGGACGCTGGTTCGCGGGCGTCCTACCCCTCGGGTTTCGCGGAGGAGCTAGGTACAGATCGCGATCCCCAGCAACTTCTCGAGTGGATCGCAGCCTTCAGCGCTTCATGGATTCGAAGAAGTCCTTGTTGGTCCTGGTCGTCTTGAGCCGCTCCAGCATGAATTCCATGGCTTGCAACTCGTCCATCGGATGCAGCAGCTTGCGCAGAATCCACATCTTCTGCAAATCGTCCGCGTCGGTTAGCAGTTCCTCGCGCCGGGTGCCGGACCGGTTGATGTCGATGGCCGGGAATACCCGTTTTTCGGAAATCCGCCGATCGAGATGGAGCTCCATGTTGCCGGTGCCCTTGAACTCCTCGTAGATGACATCATCCATGCGCGAGCCGGTGTCGATCAGCGTGGTGGCGATGATGGTCAGCGAGCCGCCTTCCTCGATATTGCGGGCCGCGCCGAAGAAACGCTTGGGTTTCTGCAGGGCGTTGGCGTCCACGCCGCCGGTCAGCACCTTGCCGGAGGACGGCACGACGGTGTTATAGGCCCGCGCCAGCCGGGTGATGGAATCGAGCAGGATGACCACGTCGCGTTTGTGCTCGACCAGGCGTTTGGCCTTGTCGGAGACCATTTCCGCCACCTGCGTATGGCGGGTGGCCGGCTCGTCGAAGGTGCTGGAAATGACCTCGCCGCGCACCGAGCGCTGCATCTCGGTCACTTCCTCCGGCCGTTCGTCGATCAACAACAC
Source organism: Candidatus Competibacteraceae bacterium (assembly GCA_036796235.1). Taxonomy (GTDB): domain Bacteria; phylum Pseudomonadota; class Gammaproteobacteria; order Competibacterales; family Competibacteraceae; genus REEE01. Next base: position 5,017 of record DAIRDI010000048.1, read on the forward strand.
GATGAGGTAGCACTCGGGATGGTTGGCGGCGATGCTCTGGGCGATATTCTGCAACATCATGGTCTTGCCGGCCTTGGGTGGCGAGACGATCAGGCCGCGCTGGCCCTTGCCGATCGGGGCGATCAAGTCGATCAGCCGCGCCGTGATATCCTCGGTGCTGCCGTTGCCGCGTTCCAGGGTCATTCGCTCGGTGGCGTGGAGCGGAGTCAGGTTCTCAAACAGCACCTTGTTTCTGGAGGCTTCCGGCGGCTCGAAATTGATGTCGCCGACCTTGAGCAGGGCGAAATAGCGCTCGCCTTCCTTGGGCGGGCGAATCTTGCCGCTGACGGTGTCGCCGGTGCGTAGGTTGAAGCGGCGGATCTGGCTGGGAGAAACGTAGATATCGTCGGGACCGGCCAGATAGGAACTGTCGGCGGAGCGCAAAAAGCCAAATCCGTCCTGCAGGATTTCCAGCACGCCATCGCCGGAAATGTCTTCACCGCTCTTGGCCAAGGACTTGAGGATGGCAAAGATTACATCCTGCTTGCGGGAGCGCGCGGTGCCTTCGAGTTTGAGTTCCTGGGCGACGGCGATCAGTTCGGCGGCGGGTTTCTTTTTGAGTTCGGTCAGATTCATGGAAGCTACGTGCTCGGGGCGGCGGGCGGCGGCGGAGTGCGCCCGCGGGGAGGGGGTTGGGATTGGCGTCTCGGGAAGAGCGGGCCGGCAACGGTGGGGCGATGCGCGGAATGGCGGTGGCATACAGCATTGCGGCGTGGTCGCTTAAAGCTAGCACGACCGCGAAACGGCGTCTACCCAAGGGCGGACGCCGTATGGAAATCTCAACGCAGGTTGCTGTCGAGAAAGGCAATCAGTTGCGACTTGGACAGGGCGCCGACCTTGGTGGCCTCGACGTCGCCATTGCGGAACAACATCAGCGTGGGGATACCGCGGATGCCATACTTGGGGGGCGTACCCTGATTTTCGTCCACGTTTAGCTTGCAGACTTTGACCCGGTCGGCATACTCCCCGGCGATCTCGTCCAGGATCGGGGCGATCATCCGGCAGGGTCCGCACCACTCGGCCCAGTAGTCCACCAGAACGGGTTGCTCGGCCTTGAGCACTTCGGATTCAAAGGTTTGATCGGTAACATGCACAATGCGTTCGCTCACGAGTGATTCTCCAGATAGGGATAATGGGTCGGCCGGGTCGCCCGCGCTGGCGAGTGGAAACGCTGGAACAGGCTCAGGCGCGCTGCGGTGGAGCGGATGGGGGAGGTCGCCGCCGCCGGTCGACGGCGAAAATCAGCGGCACGGGCATTCGATGCAGGATATTGTGGCAAAATAATCAATCGGGGCACAAATTTTCTTCAGAATATTTCAGCCCAAACCGGGCATTCGCGCAAGCCCCCAAACTCTGTTCACCCGTGGGATACTCATTAACTCATGCAAAACGATCATCTCACTCATGTCCCGTTTTCCGCGCTCGGCCTGAGCGGTTCGTTGCAAGAAAGCCTGGAGGATGCCGGTTTCGTATACTGTACCCCGATTCAGGCCGCCACCCTGCCGCTAGCGCTGAAGGGACAGGATATCGCCGGTCAGGCCCAGACTGGCACCGGCAAGACCGCGGCCTATGTGCTGGCCGCCCTGCATCACTTGATGGAGCACCCGATCGCTGAAGACGCAGGGGGGCCGTGGGCCTTGATCGTCGCCCCCACGCGCGAACTGGCGGTGCAGATCCATCGCGACGCCGAACTGCTCGGCCGCTATACCGGTCTCAAGTTCGCGGTGGTGTACGGCGGAGCCGGCTACGACAGCCAGCGCCGCCAACTTGAAGCTGGCGTAGACGTGCTGATCGGTACGCCCGGTCGCCTGATCGACTACTACAAGCAGGGCGTCTACCCGCTCAATCAGATCGAAGTGGTGGTGTTGGACGAAGCCGACCGCATGTTCGATCTCGGGTTCATCACCGATATTCGCTACCTGCTGCGCAAGATGCCGCCGCCTGGCCAGCGGATCAACATGCTGTTCTCCGCCACCCTGAGCAATCGGGTCATGGAACTGGCCTACGAACACATGAATAATCCCCAAGTGATCCGGATCGAGCCCGATCAGGTCACCGCCGACAAGGTCCGGCAGGCGTTATACCACGTTTCCGCTCACGACAAGATCGCTCTGTTGCTGGGGGTGCTGCGCCAGCAGGATCCCAAACGGACCATGATTTTCGTCAATACCAAGCGGGCGAGCGAGCGGGTGACCGGCTATTTGCTCGGCAATGGTTACGAGGCCGGCATCCTGTCGGGCGATATTCCCCAACACAAGCGCTTGCGGCTGTTGGAGGCGTTCCAACGCGGCGAACTGCCGATTCTGGTGGCGACCGACGTGGCCGCGCGCGGGCTGCACATCGCCGATGTGACCCACGTCATCAACTTCGACCTGCCGCAGGACCGGGAAGATTACGTCCACCGCATCGGGCGCACCGCCCGCATCGGCGCCAGCGGCGACGCCATCAGCTTCGCCTGCGAACAGTACGTCTACTCGCTGCCGGAGATCGAGGACTTCATCGGCCAGAAAATCCCGGTGCTGCCGATCACTGAAGATCTGCTGCTGGAGTGCAAACCGCCCAAGCGGCTGGAGCGCCATCGGCCGCCGCTGGCCGGCGGCGATCGCCCGCGAGGCCGCACGCCGCACCGGCGCCCGGCCGGGCGGGCTTGAGCGCCCATGATGGACGATGGGATCGTGATGGAGAACGCAACGCCCAGGAATGGGGTCGCCAGCGGTCATCCGCGGGTCACCGAAGCGGCCTGCGCCATCCTGCGCGCGGGCGGTAACGCCTTTGACGCCGCCATAGCGGCCGGGTTTGCCGCCGCCGTGGCGGAGCCGGCCCTGACCAGCTTGGGCGGCGGCGGGTTTTTGCTGGCGCGTCCCGCCCAAGGCCGGGCGGTGCTGTTCGATTTCTTCGTGGACACGCCGGGCCGCGGGCTGCCAGCCAGCCAGTTGGAACCGCATTTCCTGCCGGTTACGGTCCGCTTCCCCGGCTGCGACCAACTGTTCAACGCCGGCTTGGGCTCGGCGGCGGCGCCCGGCGTGTTGCGCGGGTATCTGCACGTACAGCGGTCGCTGGGCCGGTTGTCGCTGCGGGAGGTGTTGGCGCCAGCCATTATCCTGGCGCGCGAAGGGGTGGTGGTCAGCGCCAAACAGGCCTATTTTCTGAGTCTGCTGGAGCCGATCATGACCCTGACCGCCGCCGGTCGGGCGCTGTTCCAGCCGGACGGCCGCTATCTGGAGGAGGGCGCGCTTTATCGCAATCCGGATCTGGTGGCGTTCCTGGAAACTCTCCCCGGCGAGGGCGAGCGGGAATTCTACGAGGGCGAGTTGGCCGACCGGATCGCGCGGGAGATGGCCGAGGCGGGCGGTCTTTTGACGGCGGAGGATCTGGCCGCCTACCGGGTGATCGAACGGGAACCGCTTGCGGTGGATTACCGGGGCTACCGGTTGTTGACCAATCCCCCCCCTTCGTTCGGCGGTTCGTTGATCGCGTTGTCGTTGCGGTTGCTGGAAGCGCGCGAGGTGGCCGAACTCGGATTCGGTTCTCCAGACCATCTGGCGCTGTTGGTGGCGGTGATGCGCGAAGTGGACCGACGCCGCGCCGAGGGCTACCTGAGTCCGGCCGACCTGGGTCAGCCCGAGCTGGCTGAAAGTCTGAAGCGGGTCCGCACCGCCTCTGGCGGCACCACTCACATCAGCGTCTGCGATGCCGAGGGCAACGCCGCCAGCATGACGACCTCCAATGGCGAAGGCTCCGGTTATTTCGCGCCCGGCACGGGCATCATGCTCAACAACATGATGGGCGAGGATGATCTGCATCCGGAAGGATTTCACATCAGCCCGCCCGGAATGCGAGTGGCGTCGATGATGGCCCCCGCGCTGCTGTTGGCCGGCGACCGCGTGCGGCTGACGCTGGGCAGCGGCGGCAGCAAGCGCATCCGCTCCGCGATGCTGCAGGTGATCAGTAACGGCGTGGATTTCGGGCTCGATCCCCGCGCGGCGGTCGAAGCGCCGCGGTTGCACTGGGATGGGGAGTGCGTGCAGGTGGAGCCGGGGTTCGATGAAGGAGCGTTGGCGGCGCTGGCCGAACAGTGGCCGCTCAACCGCTGGCTGGTGCGCGACGTGTACTTCGGTGGGGTTCAAGCCGTCACGCCCGATGGCGTCGGCGCCGGCGATCCTCGGCGCGGCGGTCATGCGGCGACGGTCGATTGAATCCTTGGCGGCGCTGATCGAGCGGGGGAGGGTGGTGGTGGCGGCAAACAAGCCTGGGCTTCCCGTGCTGGAAGTGCCGTGCTGGATAAAAGGCCTGATCTTCGATTGCGATGGCACGCTGGCTGATACCATGGCCCTGCACTACGCGGCGTGGGAAGACGCCTTCGCGGCGCTGAATCTGTGCTGTCCGCTGGAATTTCTAATCCGGCACAACGGCATGCCCACCGACCAGATCGTGTTGCTCTACAACGCCGAGTTCGGCCAGCAGGTGGCGGTGGCCTCGTTCGTCGCCGATAAGGATCGACGATCGCAAGCCCGCATGGATCAGTCTCGACCGTTGGAACCGGTGGCGACGCTGGCGCGCGACTATCACGGCCGATTGCCGATGGCTGTGGTGTCGGGGGGAACTCGCGCCAACGTGGAGCGGACGTTACAAGCGATTGGTTTGCGCGATCTGTTTCCGGTGGTGTTGACCGCCGACGACGGGTTCCCGCCCAAACCCGCGCCGGATCTGTTCCTGGAAGCCGCTCGCCGTTTGGGCGTGGAGCCTGGTTGCTGCCAGGTGTTCGAGGATGCCGACGCCGGTCTGGAAGCCGCCCGCCGCGCGGGGATGTTGGCGACCGACGTGCGGCCGGTGGTGAACGGATGCATGGAGCAAGTGGTGGTCCATCCGCCACCGCGCTGAGCGATTATCCGGGGTGTGGATCAAATGTTGAAGGGGGCGATTGCGATGGGATGAGGCTACAATGAAGGAATGGAGTTGCGGCAAGCGGAGACGCTGCTGGCAACTGGGGCGCTGGGGTGTTACTGCATGGTGAGGTGACAGCGATGGCGGACGATGACAAGAGGATCTCGATCCCGCTGGAGGGATTGGACGATAGCCGACGCGTTCTGCTGGAAATGCTCCAGAATCTGCGGCGCACTCTGTATCTGTACGCGCCCGTGGTGCGCCCGGAATTGTACGACGATCCCGAGGTGCTCGCCGCGATTCGCGGCCGGGTGGTGAGCCAGCCCAAGGTGCGCTTGCACTGGCTGCTGCCGCCGGCGCGAGAGTGGCGCAGCGCCTGTCCCCGGCTGGTGCAATTGAGCGAACGCTTGACCACGGCCCTGGTGCTGCGCACGCCGAATCGGGAAGAATCGCCGAATCGGCCGGAACTGGGCCAAGCCTTCGCGATCGCCGATGAATCCTCGCTGCTGCGCTTCAGCGATCCGCGCCGCCTGCTCGGTGAGTACGATTCCCAGCCCAGCGAGCGCATGAAGGAATTACTGGAGCTTTTTAACATGCTCTGGAGCCGGGCGCAGGCCGACTCCGAACTGCGCCGGCTGGGGATTTGAGGTAAGGGTTAATGGTTGCTCCAGCGTTCCAATAGTTGCGGGTGATTGAGTTTCAGCCATTGCAGGGCGATGATCGGGGCGGCGGAATTGATGCGGCCGGAATCCAGCAAGTCCATTGCTTCGGAGCGGGAGACGACGTGCAAGCGGATATCCTCGTGTTCGTCGACCACGCCTCCGGTCCCACCGACTTGGGCCGCATTCACGCGGCCGCAGAACAGGGTAATGCTTTCCGAAGTGCCGCCCGGACTCACCAAGTAATGACAAATAGGAATCAGGTCAATGAGTTCGCAGCCGGCTTCCTCGACGGTTTCCCGCCGGGCGACGTCCTCGGGAGTTTCATCGGGCTCGTCCATGATTCCGGCGACGATCTCCAGCAGCCAGGGCCCACCCGGAAAGTCCAGCGCTCCAACCCGAAACTGCTCCAGCAACACGATTTGGTCCCTTTCGGGGTCGTAGGGCAGCACCGCGACCGCGTGGCCGCGTTCCAGACACTCGCGGGTGATTGCCGGGCTCCAGCCCCCGGCGAACAGTTCGTGCCGCAAGCGGTATTTTTCCAGGCGAAAGAAGCCGCTGTAGCCGATGGTCTTGTCGAGCACTTCGAATTGATGGTTCATGGCAGATCCCGCGTGGGTGGGAGAATGAGCGGATGCGCCGCCCATTGTAGTCTGGGCTGGCCGGCCTGAGGGGGCGTCATGTGGCGATCGATAGCGCGATACCGCATCCCGGTTTTATGGATGATGGTCTGGGTGGTCGTCGCGTTGGCGCTGGGGGCCTGTTCGCGCCCGGCCGATTCGCCGGAGGCCGAAGTCCGAGCTTTGGTCGCCCGGGCGCAAGCCGCGGCCGAAGCGCGCAACGTGCGCGACTTGCGGGCGTTGATCGCGGATGAGTACGTCGATGCCCACGGCCACGACCGCAAGGCGGTGGAGAATCTGATCCGCCTGCACGTTCTGCGCAATCAGTCCGTTCATTTGCTCACCCGAATTCGGGACATCGCCTTCCCGGAACCCGACCGCGCCACGGTCAGCGTGGCGGCGGCGATGGCGGGCCGACCGGTGACCCACGCCGATGATCTGGTGGGATTGACCGCCGATCTATATCGCTTCGACTTGGATCTGGTCCGTGAAGGTGGAGGCGAATGGCGGGTTTCCAGCGCCGCTTGGGCGCCCGCGCGCTTGGAGGATTTCTGGTAGCCATGTTGGAGATGTCGCGGATGCGTGGGGATGAACGGAGGTCAACCCGCCATTTACGCTGATTCTGCTCGAATTCATAAGTCTGGTTCCAACAGGGGCCAGCCGGTTGTGTCGCGAGGGGTCAACATGAAGTCTGGTATTCCAAAACACATCGTTCTGGTCCTGGGAATCGCTGGCCTGTTGTTGCAAGCTTGTGGCGGCGGGGGTGGCGACGGAGACGGAGACAGTTCGCCGCCCCCTGCCGCCACATATACCTTGAGCGGTGTGGTGCGTCCGGCCTCCGGCGCCGCCATCGATAGCGATGTCAACGATCCTAACGCGCCTTATCAGTCCAACGATACCCTTGCCACCGCCCAAGCGCTCCCCAATCCGGTCACCTTGGGCGGCCATGTCAACCGACCGGGTCGTGGACCCAGCGGCCGATCCTTCGATGTCGGCGATGTCGCGGACTTCTATCGGGTCAGCCTGTTGGCCGGCCAGCAGATCAATCTGTACATCGCCGGCGACGGTATTGAGAATGATTTGGATTTGTTGCTGGCCGATTTCGGGGGTAGCTTAATCGATGCCTCGATCGGCCTGGGTCGAGTGAAATCATTGACGGTCGGCGCGGACGGCGATTACCTGGTGGTGGTCGCTGTCGATCGCGGCGCGTCCAACTACGTGCTGACCATCGGTCAGACCCTGGCTCCGACCGAGGCGGGGCTGCGGTTGAGCGATCCGTTCGTTTCCGGCGAAGCCGTCGTGCTGCTGGAAAAGAAGGCGACGGCTCGGAATGGCGGCTTGCGGGTTCAGGCTCAGTCCTTGGGTTGGTTAGCGGGTCGGGAGGAGGAGACCGAACCACGGAACATGCGGTTCGATTTGACGGAGTTACGGCGGGCGGGAACTTATTCGACGCTGTCCAGCGTCGCGGCGTCTGGCTTCCACGAAGATCTCCAGATCGATGATCCAGAATTGCGGGACAAGTTAGAAACCCTTTATCAAATCAAGGCGCTGAACCGCGACCCGGACGTCAAGGTCGCCTCGCCCAACTTCATCCGCCGGACGTTGTTCGTTCCCAACGATCCTCTCTATGCGTTCCAGTGGCATTACCCACAAATCAATCTGCCGCAGGCTTGGGATCTGACTGCGGGCTCCGACACCATTGTGGCGGTCATTGATACCGGTGTGGTGCTCAGCCATCCCGATCTTCAAGGCCAACTGCTTCCAGGATATGACTTCATCAGTAGCCCGGCCAACGCCGGTGATGGCGACGGCATCGATCCTGATCCCACCGATCCCGGCGATCGCGCTAATGCCGATGGCAGCAGCTCTTTCCACGGCACTCATGTGATCGGCACGGTGGCGGCCGCCACCCATAACAGCGTGGGCGTGGCCGGCGTGGCGTTCGGGGCGAAGGTCATGCCCTTGCGCGCGTTAGGGCGGCTCGGCGGCACCGATTACGACATCGAACAGGCGGTGCTTTTCGCCGCTGGGTTACCGAATGATTCGGGAACCCTGCCGGCTCGGCGCGCCGACGTTATCAACCTCAGTATTGGCGGTATCGGATTTTCGGCGGCTTCCCCGGCGGTCTACGACCAGGCGCGCGCCGCCGGCGTGGTGATCGTCGCCGCGGCCGGCAACCAGGCCACCGACATCCCGGTGTACCCCGCGGCCTTTCCAGGCGTGATCGCGGTCGGCGCCGTGGATATCAACAAGCAGCGGGCGCCTTATTCCAACTTCGGTCCCTGGATCGATGTGGTTGCGCCCGGTGGCGACACGGCGCGGGATGTGAACGGCGACGGTAAGCCGGACGGCGTGCTGAGCACGAGCGCCAGCGATGGCGGCGGTGCGCTGGTGAATGATTACTCCTTCCTGCAGGGCACCTCCATGGCGGTCCCGCATGTGGCTGGGGTGGTGGCGCTGATGAAGTCCGTCGCGCCTGACCTGACGCCGCGGGAGGTGACCGATTTGCTGGTCAGCGGGGCGCTCACCGACGATCTAGACGCGCCAGGCAAGGACGAAAATTTCGGTCACGGCCTGATCAACGCGTACAAGGCGGTGATCGCCGCCGCCAACCGCACCGGTCAGCCGATGGACCCGGCCCCGGTTCTCGCGGTCGACCCGGCGGCGCTGAACTTCGGATCTATCTTGACCAGTCAGAACGTGGCGGTCTTGAACGGTGGCGCGGGCAGCCTGACCGTGAATCCGCCCACCGAGGATTCCGGCGGCTGGCTGAGCGTGACGCCGACTCAAGTGGACGCCAACAGCGGTTTGGGCGTCTTCACGGTCGCGGTTCGGCGCGAGGGGTTGGCGGACGGGACGCACAGCGCGACAGTGACGTTCGTCTCCAACGCCGGTACGCTCCAGACGCCAGTCATCATACAGGTCGCCACCGAGCTGAGCGCCGACGCGGTCGGCCAGCAATATGTGTGGCTGATCGACCCCGCCACCCGGAATACCGTGGCGGACGTCGCCGCACAACCGCAAGCGGATGGCAGCCATGCCTTCTCCCTGAGCGGGATTCCAGCCGGGACTTACCAACTCTTCGCGGGTTCCGATTCCAACTACGATCAATTCATCTGCGACGAAGGGGAGTCGTGTGGGGCTTATCTGACCCTGGATCGTCCCATTTCGCTGGAAGTCGACCGGGATCTAAGCGGGCTGGATTTCGTGAGTAGCTTTACGGTGAATCTGGCGGCGTCCCAAAGGATGGGCGAAGACGAAACCGAGCGCGGGTTGCGTCGCGGTTCTCGCAAGCAAATCGGGGTCGGGCGATGAAGTGGCCGGTCTGGGTAACGCTGGCGATCCTGGCCGTGAGCGCGGGCTGCGCCCAGTTGGGAGCCGAGGCGGGCACGAACGCGACGCTGTCGGTGCAAGCGTTGTACAGCGACGGTC
>DAIRDI010000049.1:0-14373 GCA_036796235.1 Candidatus Competibacteraceae bacterium
CGACCTCACCCCCCTCTCCATGAATGGCGAGGGGGGAGACGAGCGCGCCGACAACTTTCGGGTCAAGCGTTATATCGCCAAGTACACCATCAACCCCGCCATCACCCACGGCATCGGCCACCTGGTCGGCTCGCTGGAAGCGGGCAAACTGGCGGACATCGTGTTGTGGCGACCGGCGTTCTTCGGGGTCAAACCGTCCCTGATCATCAAGGGCGGTTTCATCGTCGCCGCGCCGATGGGCGACCCCAACGCCTCGATTCCCACCCCGCAGCCGGTGCATTATCGACCGATGTTCGGGGCGTTCGGCGGCGCGCTGGCAGCCACCTGTCTGACCTTCACGTCCCAGGCGGCGCTCGACGGCGGCGCACTGGATCACCTGGGCCTGCGCCGGACCTTGGCGGCGACGCGCGACACCCGCGCCCTCCGCAAACAAGACTTGATCCACAACGACGCCTTGCCTCACATCGAGGTGGATCCGCAAACCTATGAAGTCCGGGCGGACGGCGTACTCCTCACCTGCGAACCCGCCACGGTGCTACCGTTGGCGCAACGCTATTTCCTGTTTTGACCGCCCATATCGAGCTTGCCGATGAACACTCCCGAAACCTCCGAAACTCCCGAACCGGTCGAACTGCAAATCGTCGAGCGGTTGAGCGAAAGCCTCCCGGCCCAAGCGACCCTTACCTTGTCGTTTGAATTGCGCCGCAAAAGCCGATTGCGCACCCGGCTGGACAGCGGCGCGGATGTAGGAATCTTTCTCCCGCACGGCACGGTGCTGCACGAAGGCGACCGCTTGCGCACCACCGACGGTCTGGTGGTCGAGGTGCGGGCCGCGCTGGAAACCGTCTCGACCGCCCGCGCCGATGACGCCCTGACACTGGCGCGGGCCGCCTACCATCTCGGCAACCGCCATATCCCCCTGCAACTGGGGCCTGGCTGGCTGCGCTATCCCCACGATCACGTGCTGGATGGCATGGTGCGCGACTTGGGGCTTGAGGTCATTTCCGAAGAGGTTCCCTTCGAGCCGGAAGCTGGGGCTTACAGCGGCGGTCATCACACCCATGAATGAATGGCCTAGAGAACCTCTGGCGCACAATCTGCCTGTCTAGCCGCACCAGTTCACGGATACACATAGGAGGACTCAATATGGATTCCAAACAGGTTAAGCCCTCGCCGCGACCTATCTCCGATGTCGTGCTTGCCTGATAAGAGTGATGTTAGTGCTTGACTTGTTATCCCCTTGAGGGATCGATGAACAAGACTTCTGTAGAAATTTGGGAGGGCTTTTCGCGCCGCTGCTTTGAAAATCCGCCTGCAACGCTTCCCGTACCGCTGGTTCGTCAGCCGCCAGTGCTTCGACCAGCCCCCGGTACAACAGATCAAACAACCGTTCCAAAGCAAATTGGTGCGTCTGCCCCGTGGCAGCGTACCACCAGTCACATAATTTCAAGAATCGCTCGAATGGATCGTCGCCCAGCAGCAGCGGGCGGGTGTGCCGGAACCGTCCGGAATTACCGATCAAATCCCAATAGCGGGCGAAGCGCTCCAGACGCCGCAGGGTCGCAAAGTCCAGCAGATCGGAACACAGCAGGTTATAAGGTGGGTGCGGGTTGTAGCGCAGGCCAAAGACGGCGACGTGCCGGTCGATGGGAGTCCCGCGCAGTCGCTTGAGCATGCCGACCTGGATTTCATGCGGGTCGAGCGCCGCCAGCCGGTTGAAGCCGGCGGCAAAGCTGGCCAAACTCTCACCCGGCAAACCGACGATCAGATCAGCGTGCAGGTGAGCGTGGGTATGCCGGCGCAGCCAAATGAGGTTTTCCTCGGATTTCCGGTTGTCCTGCTTGCGGCTAAGCAGCTTTTGCACGGTGGGATTGAAAGTCTGCACTCCGATTTCAAATTGCAGGGCGCCAGGTGGAAAACGGAGGATGCGCGTTTTGAGTGTTTCCGACAGATGATCGGGAATCAACTCGAAGTGCAGAAACAGGCGCTCATCCAGCCGTTCCAGAAAGAAATCGAGAATCCGCGCGCCGACTTTGGCATTGAGGTTGAAGGTGCGATCCACGAATTTGAAGTGGCGCACGCCCCGGTCGTAGAGCCCTTGCATCTCGGCGAGAAACGGCTCCAACGGGAACGGCCAAGCGGTCTTATCCAGCGCCGACAAACAGAATTCGCACTGAAACGGGCAACCGCGCGAGGCTTCGACGTAGATCAGCCGATGGGCGATATCCTCATCGCTGTAGAACCGATATGGCAGCGTAAGTTGATCCAGTGGGGGAGTTTCGGCGGCAACGACCTTTTCGAGCGGCGGGTCGCCGGCGAGCAGTCGCCGACAGAGTCGCGCGAAGGCAAGATCAGCCGGGCCGGTGACGAGGTAATCGGCCAGTCGGAAAATGGGTTGTTCTTCCCACTCATGACTGACTTCCGGGCCACCCAGCACAATGAAGAGTTCGGGCCGCACTCGTTTGAGCAGGGCCACGACCTGGGTGGTTTCCGCCACATTCCACACGTAGACGCCGAAACCCACGATGCGCGGTTGCTCGGCCAGCAACGCCTCGGCGATGTCCAGCGGACGCTGGCTGATGATGAATTCCCGAATGGCGGCTTTGGCTTGCAACTCGTCCAGATTGGCAAACAAATAGCGCAGCCCAAACGCGGAGTGGAAATAACGGGCATTCAAAGTCGAAAGGAGAATAGAGGGCATGGTAGATGGTTATTTCAGAGATTCGAACAGCTTCCAATTGATTTTTAATAAAGACCCCTCGCCCAGACAAAGTGCCGACGCAGGTTGGCGCGGAACGAACAGAGGGAACTGATACAATCATACCCCCATATCAAAAGCCCAGTCGCGGGAGTCCATCCGTCATGAGCCAAAGCCTTGCCGAATTGCGTCACGAGTACGCCTTGGGCGCCTTGTGCGAAGCCGAGGTCGATCCCGATCCCATCCAGCAGTTCCAACGCTGGTTGCGGAACGCGCTCGACGCGCAACTACCCGAACCCAACGCCATGACCCTCGCGACCGCCGATCGGGCTGGCCGGCCCTATGCGCGGGTGGTGCTGCTCAAGGATTGCGACGCCAGCGGCTTCGTATTCTTCACCAACTACCGCAGCGATAAAGGCCGGCAACTGGCGGAAAATCCCCATGCCGCCTTGGTGTTCCTGTGGCTGGAACTGGAACGGCAAGTACGGATCGAGGGAACGGTCGGCAAGATTCCCACGGCTGAATCGGAAGCCTATTTTCACAGCCGGCCGCGCGAAAGCCGCCTGGGCGCGCTGGCCTCGCGGCAGAGCCAGGTCATCGCCAACCGTCAAATGTTGGACGAGCGCTATCAACGTTTGGCGGCCCAGTACCCGGACGACATTATCCCGATGCCGAATCAGTGGGGCGGCTATCGCGTCCGGCCCGAAATACTGGAATTTTGGCAAGGCCGACACGGCCGAGTGCATGATCGGTTGCGCTACCGGCGACAAACCGACGGGCATTGGTGGCTGGAGCGACTGGAGCCCTGAGCGACGCCGGCTACACTGCCATGCCATTCGCCCGAGCCCGCGGGGATGGCGCGGGCTACTGCTATTCGGGATGTTGCTGGTCCTGATCCTGTTCGGCCGAGTAGTCCAGGATGGAACCGCGCAACCCTTTTAACCATGAAAGTGTTGCGGGATCGAGCACAGTCGGTATAATGCGCCCGGCGCCAGAGCGAACGAATACAACAAAGTCGCTGGCGCTTCCCGCCGAACGCGGGGTTTCCGAACCAAAAAAAGACCGGGCTTTTTGAGCCCGGCCTAAACCACCAAAGGAGGGTTGCGCGACGGATTCCCGGTAGAGAACCTACCACGCGTCGCCGATCATAGAATTCCGGTTTAGAGCAAACAACCTAAATCTTGTTCGACCCGCTGACCGATCCCCGACGGATCGGTCTTCTTTTTGCGCGTCGTTTCCCCATATCTAACGACCGGTTGGTCTGGGGCTCCGAGCGGGAGACCCTAGTCAGGCCGCGAGCGTCAGACGATCGGCCAAATAGTTCTCGCAACCCTTGAGCGTGGACAGCTTGGGGTAGTCGAAGTCGAAGATCGTGACGTTTAACTCTTTTTCCAGATTCATCATCAGCCGGAGGAAATCAATCGAATCCAATTCGAGTTGATCGTGAAAGCTGATGTTGGGTTCGAGCGCCTGGTTAGCGGCATTCGGAACCACATCTTCAAGGACGCGCAGGACCGTTTCGCGGATCTGCTCTTTGTTCATGTTCGTCATGGGTGTTTCCCTCTACGAGCGAAGCTGGCTCAAAACCTGTCGTTACTTGATCTTGGGGATAGCGGCATGTTGCGCCGCAACATGAGTGTCGCATCGAGAACTGGAAAAAGCAAGTCGTTCCGGACTGGCCATCCTCCACGGAATCCTCAAGGTTTTAAAAGCAATAAACTTGCCATCATGAATCGAAATAACCCACGGATCCGGTTATTTTTACGCCTCTTCACCTTCGGCAGTAGAAAGATCGCCCGGTGGCAGTCCCAGTTCCCGGGCGCGCAGCAACCGCCGCAGGATTTTTCCGCTGCGGGTTTTGGGCAAGTCCGTTACAAACTCCAGCTCGCGCGGCGCCACCGCCGGTCCCAGCCGGGTCCGGGCAAAGCCGATCAGTTCCTTGCGCAAGGCTTCGCCAGCAACGTGGCCCGGCTTGAGCGCCACGAACACCTTGACGATCTGCCCGGCATAGTCGTCCGGCTTGCCGATCATGCCGGCTTCGGCCACCGCCGGATGTTCCAGCAACACGCTTTCCACCTCGAACGGGCCGATCAGATGGCCGGCGGTCTTGATCACATCGTCGGACCGGCCCACGAACCAGAAATAGCCGTCGGGGTCGCGGCGGGCCAAATCACCGCTGAGATACCAGCTGTCGGCGAAGCATTGCCGGTAGCGTTCCTCGTCATCCAGATAACCGCGGAACATCGAAGGCCAACCGACCCGTAGCGCCAGCTCGCCTTCCTCGTCGGACGCCAAAAACTCGACGCCACCCTCCGGACGGCGCCGGACAATGGTCGCCTCGATGCCGGGCAGCGGCCGGCCCATGGAACCGGGCCGCACGGGTTGCCCGGGACCGTTGGCGATCATGATCGCCCCGGTTTCGGTCTGCCACCAGGTATCGTGGAAGGGTTGCCCCAGATGCTTCTCCCCCCAGAGCACCCCCTCGGCGTGAAGGGGTTCGCCGACGCTGGCCGCCAACCGCAGAGCGCTCAGGTCGTGGCCGCGCGCCGGCTCGGGGCCGGCCTTCATCAACAGGCGGATGGCGGTCGGCGCGGTGTACCAGACGTTCACCCGTTCCTGTTCGAGAATGGCGTACCAGCGCCGGATATCGAATTCGGATTCGTCCACCACCAGGGTCGCGCCGTTGGTCAGCGGGGCGATGATGCCATAGGACATCCCGGTGACCCAGCCGGGGTCGGCGGTACACCAAAAAACGTCACCGGGTCGCAGGTCCAAAATGGACCGACCGGTCAGGCGGTGCAGGGTCACCGCGTCGTGAACGTGGATCGCTCCCTTGGGTAGACCGGTGGTGCCGCTGGTGAAATGCAGTAGCGCCCAATCTTCCGGGACGGTGCTAGGAGGCGCGCGCTGATCCGGCGCGGCGTCGAGCAACCCCTGGAACGACCGGACGCCGGCCCCGTCATCGCCGTCGGCGAGCAGCACGTGGTCCAGATCCGGCAGCACATCGCGTTGCGCCCGCACCTTGCGCTCGTACAACAGCGTGGTGGTGACCAGCACCCGCGCCCGGCTCCGGGCCAATCTGACCCGCACCGGCTCCGGGCCGAAGGCTGAAAACAGCGGACAGAACACCGCGCCGGCCTTCAGCGCGCCCAGCGCGGTGATGTACAACTCGGGGATCCGCCCGATAAGCGCGCAGACCCGGTCGCCCTGGCCGACGCCCAGCCGTTCCAGGACGTTGGCGAACTGATCGCTCAGCCGGGCCAGTTCGGCATAGCTGAATTCGCGCCGCTCGCCGTTTTTGCCCAGCCAGCGCAGGGCGATCGCTTCGCCCCGACCGATCCGAACCTGCCGGTCCACCGCCTCCCAGGCGATGTTCAGACCGCCGCCGGGCAGCCCCTCCAACTCGGCGCGGGCCGCCGCCCAGAAAGAGGCGATTCGCGCCGGGTCATCGGCGCCTGGATTCGGCGCCAGCGCGCCGGACGAGGGGGGATTATTGATCGTGGTTCTGCTCATACCGATTCCTCGAGTGCGGGTACGGGGTCAATCACCAGGCATTGTAAAGAAAAACCCTTAAGAACCGATGGGTCGATCTGGCTGCGAAGCAAGCCACGCCGCGTGAATCGCGTTACCATAACCCATCCCTGAAAGGACCCTCCGGATCCTCCCGGCGGTCCCGCATCGCGCGAGACGCTCCATGACCATTCGCAACCTTCAATACCTGTTCAAACCACGCTCCATCGCGGTCGTCGGGCGCGGCAAGTCCACCAACGGCCCCGATGCCACCCTAGAATTCAATCTGATCGAAGGGGGCTTCAAGGGACCGGTGATGCCGGTCAATCCAGACCACCGCTCCATTTCCGGAGTCTTGGCCTACCCGGATATCGCCAGTCTGCCGGTGATTCCGGATCTGGCCATTCTGACCACCCCGATCGATGAGGCGCCGGATTTCATCCACGAACTGGGCGAACGCGGGACCCGGGCGGTGCTGTTGCTCAGCCGGGACGTGCTGCAAGACCATCGCGGGACTTACGCAGCGCTGTTGAGCCCGGAAATGCGGCTCAAATACGCGGACGAGGGGGAATCCCTGAAGCGGAAGATTCTGGCCGCCGCCAAACCATACCTGCTGCGGGTCATGGGTCCGTGCAACATCGGTTACGCGGTGCTGTCGGCCCATCTCAACGCCAGCCTGAGCGGCACCCGACCACTGACCGGCCACATCGCGCTGTTGTGCCAGTCCGCCGCGGTGATGCGCGGCGTGATCGACTGGGCCACCAGCCGCAACATCGGTTTCTCCCACGTCATTTCGGTGGGGCTGCGCTGGGATGTGGACCTCGGCGATCTTTTGGATTACCTGCTGCGGGATGGCAATACCCGGTCCATCCTGATGTATATGGAAAACACTCGCAACCGCCGCAAGTTCGTGTCCGCCGCCCGCGCCGCCGCCCGAGTCAAGCCGGTGATCGTGCTCAAACCGCGCGACTTTCGCGCCGGACCGATCGAGGACGCCGTCTACGACGCCGTGTTCCAACGGGCCGGCATCCTGCGGGTGAACAACATCGAGCAGTTGTTCGGCGCCGCCGAGACCCTGGCCACCGCCAAGCCGGTCTATAGCGACCGACTGACCATCCTCAGCAACAGCTATAGCTTGGCGTTATTGACCAGCGATACCCTGCTGCGCCACGGCGGCCATCTGGCCGAGATCAGCGCGGCGACCCGCGAGCAACTGACGCACGATTGCCGGCCCGACTATCCGATCGAGAATCCGGTGGATTTGGGCGACATGGCCGGCCCCGAGGAATACGGCAAGGCCCTGGATTTGTTGTTGCGGGAGCCGGGCACCGACGGGGTGCTAGCGATCCATGCCCCGGCGTCGCTGGGCCGCGCCGAGGACAGCGCCCGAGCGGTGATCGAACGCTCCAAGAACAGCCGACGCTTGATCATGACCTGCTGGATCGGCGAGTCGTCGGTGCAGTCGGCGCGCGACCTGCTCAAGGCCGCGCAGATTCCGACCTATGAAACGCCCGGCGATGCGGTGGAAGCCTTCACCCGACTGGCCCAGTACCGGCGCAGCCAGGAACTGCTGATGGAAACCCCGCCGTCGATTCCCGAGGAGTTCACGCCCGACACCGAGACCGCCCGCCGCATCATCCAGATCGCCCTGACCGCGGGCCGACGCCGGTTGAACGCTTACGAAGCCAGCCAGGTTTTGAACGCCTACGAAATCCCGACGGTGCCCCTCCATTTCGCCTCCACCCCGGAAGCCGCTTCCGAGATCGCCATGGACCTGCGGACGCCGGTGGCGCTGAAGATTCTCTCCCCTGATATCACCAACAAATCCGACGTCGGCGGGGTGGCCTTTGGTCTGAACAACCCGCTGGAGGTGCTGGTGGGCGCCACCGACATGCTGGCGCGGGTGCGTCAACTCGCCCCCGAGGCGGTGATCGACGGGTTCGCGGTGCAGCCGATGCAGTCCCGGCATGGCGCCTACGAAATGATGATGGGGGTGCGCACCGGCCTCCGATTCGGACCGGTGATCTTTTTCGGGCAAGGCGGCACCGAGGCCGAGGTGATCGACGATGTCGCCCATGCCCTGCCGCCGTTGAACATGCATCTGGCGGTCGATTTGATGTCGCGGACCCGGTTGTACCGCCAGATCAGCACTAACCGCGGCCGGCCGGTGGACGTGGACGCCGTCGCCCTGACCCTGATCAAGGTCTCCCAGATGGTGGTCGATCTGGCGGAAGTGATCGAGATGGACATCAATCCGATCTGGGTGAGCGCCGGCGGCATGCTGGCGCTGGACGCCAATATTCGAATCGAACCCAGCACAGCCCCGGCATCGCAGCGACTAGCGATTTCACCGTATCCAAAGCAACTGGAACAGCGCTACGATCTGCCGGATGGCCGGTCTTTCCTGATCCGGCCGATCCTGCCGGAGGATGAACCGGAGTTAAGAAATCTGGTCAAGCGACTGCCCGCCGAGGATGTCCGGATGCGGTTCTTCCAGCCGCTTCGCGAGTTGTCGCACGACATGGCGGCCCGGCTGACCCAGCTCGACTACGAGCGGGAGATGGCGTTCGTGGTGACCGAGTCCAAGGGGGTGCCCGGCAAGGTCAAGCTTTGGGGGGTGGTGCGCTGCAATGCCGATCCGGACTTGGAGCGGGCTGAATATTCAATCCTGGTGGATCGAACCATGACCGGCCTGGGGCTGGGACCGATGCTGATGCGCTATATCATCGATTACGCCAAGCGCTCGGGTATCCGGGAATTGTATGGGGAAGTGTTGCGGGAGAACGAGCCGATGCTACGGCTCAATCGCGCCCTCAACTTCCGCGTTCACGCCACGCCGGACGATCCCGGCGTGCTGCATGTAACCTTGCCGTTGGCGTGAGCGCGCGCGACGGGGGCTGGTGGAGGACTGAACCCCGCCCACCGCGCCTCAAATCAGCCCAGCGACCAGACCGGCGCCGATCAGCAGCATCATGCCGGCCACGACCCGCTGCACCGCGTGCAGCGTGACCTTCTGAAGCAGGCGCTTGCCGAGCACCGCGCCCGCGAACGCGCACAGGACGGCCACGACGACCGGCGCGACCACCTCCCGCGACTGGGCCAGGTGGCTGGCCATGAAGCTGGCGCCGTACACCAGCAGTCGCGTGGCATCGACGATGACCGCCGACGCCACGCCGGTCGCCACGAAGGCGTCCTTCGACAGCCCGGCCTTGATCAGGAACGCCGAGCGCAGCGCGCCCTGATTGCCCGACAAGCCCCCGAAGAATCCCGACAGCGCTCCACCCACTGGCAACCAGCGCGGCGGAAACGCCAGCGCCTGAAAGCGCGGCCATAGCTCCAGCAAGGCGAACGCCACGATCAAAACCCCGATGACGGCCTTGACGGCGGTGATTTCGAAGGTCGATTCGCCCAGGGTATAGCGGCTCAGTACCGGCAGGCGGTCGAACAGACCGAGCAAGCCTGCCCCCACCAGCGCGGCGCCGGCGGCGGGCACGCCGAACCGGGCCACGACCCGCCAGTCGGCCTGCCCGAACATCAAGCCAAACTTGAAGAGATTGTTGGCGAAATGCACGACCGCCGTAGCCGCGACGGCGAGCGGCACCGGAAAAAACAGTGCGAACACCGGCATCAGGATCGTCCCCAGGCCAAACCCTGAAAAAAGCGTCAAACCAGAGGCCAAAAGGGCAACGACACCAATCAGAATGAGTTCCATGCGAGCGCCTTTACCAATTCATCGAATTTCGTTATCGTATTTCGATTATTACCACTACAATGGGTTGCGGATCAAGAGGGCGGACGCATGGCGATGCGACAAACAGCCGATCACGGGCCGTGACCGGTCCTTACTCCTATCATGAAGGACGGCTGTCGAACAACGCGCCGTGAGACCAGGGCGATGACCGACAAAGACCTGTACGGCGGGCTGATCCGCCTCCACATCCTGCATCACGCGGCCGAGGAACCCCTGTTCGGCCTCGGCCTCATCGAGGAGTTGCGTCGTCACGGCTACGAAATCAGCGCCGGGACGCTGTACCCGATGCTGCACGGATTGGAGAAAAAAGGTTATCTGACGTCGCGGCGCGAACGCACCGGACGACGGGAGCGGCGGGTCTACGAGATCACCGAACCCGGGCGGGCGGCGCTGATCGAGGCAAAGGCCAAGGTCAGGGAACTGTTCGGGGAATTGATCGAAGGGCGCTGAACGCCGCAACGCCGGATAAGCGGGCTCCTGGATCAACAAGGCTTTGATTATTTAAGGTTCCTAATGGTCGCCCAGTCGCTCGTAAGTCCCCAGCAAACCATTCATGGCGCGCACCAAGGGCGGAGGGCATTTTGGTGATCTCCAAGAGGCTGTGCCGGAATCAAGCCATCGAGGAAGTGCGTCGGTTGCAGGAGGCCGTCGACCAAGGGGACCATCTCGGCGAGTGACGAGATGGCGGCAAACGCATCCCCACGGTTATTTGACGCACCCATGAGGGTGATGGCTGGTTGAGGCGCCGTTTCAAAATGAACAAGACCAAGACCCAATCGTTTAATTTTGAAACAGTTACTTCCCACCATCGATCATTGCCAACGGGGCAACCATTCCCGAGAACGCTTTTTTACTCTGAAACCCTAAGAAAAAGCACCTAAATCATCTCAAATTAGATTTATGGCATGGTTCTAGCAGTATACCCAGCACCGTGAACAGGCGTCAAAAAAGGGATGAGGCAAAGGGGTAAGGCAAACGGATTGCCTCATAGTCGTTTGTTGCCACGGGTTCGGTGTGCCTGTAGCAACGGTTGGATAGCGATGTCCCTCCAAGCACCTGTCGCGGCACCACACATGGATGTATCACGATAGCGGTAAGGGTGAATAAATTAAGGTTGGCATGATGACCGGTTGCGTCAAAAGCGCTTAAAAGTCAATCTATTGACGCAACCGATTTCCCCATGCAAGGCAACCGAGCGAGGTTCGCTGGCTGCTGTCTTGCCATCATTAGCAGGCCCGGCTCCCTGGGTCGCGAGCAAAGCATTTACAGCCAGCTTCCACATTGGCGGTCGTGCTATTGTTGCTTTATCTGGTTTTCCAACAGAATAATACTCTCTCGCCGCACCACCTCGAACTTCCTGATTGCAACACCAACTTTTTCCTCAAAAACCATGTAAATTAGCTTATTAAAGAGTGTTGCTCACAGGTTAGGTCGTTGTCGAAAATCGCCTTATGAACATCGTCTCCCTGCCACGCCTGCTGCAACTATGCAGCCCTACCCTGCCGGTCGGCGCCTACGCCTATTCCCAGGGGCTGGAAAGCGCGGTGGAGCAAGGTTGGGTGCGGGACGAAGCCAGCGCCGGCGCGTGGATTCTCGGTCTGCTCGACCACGTCATGCGACGGCTGGATTTACCGGTGTTCGCCCGGCTGTATGACGCCTGGCAAGCGGGGGATATGGACGCCGCGCGGCGCTGGAACGCACGACTATACGCCTCGCGCGAATCAGCGGAATTGCAGCGGGAGGACCAGCAACTCGGCGCGGCGCTGGCCCGGTTGCTAAGCGATCTCGGCCTTGATGAGGCAGCGCCGTGGCGAGACGCGCCGCGCGTTTGTTTCGCCACCATGTTCGGTTTAGCCGCCGCGCGCTGGGCGATTCCGCTGCCGGAAGCCGCCACCGGCTATGCCTGGGCCTGGACCGAGAATCAGGTGATCGCCGCCACCCGGTTGATTCCGTTGGGCCAGACCGCCAGCCAGCGGCTGTTGGTCGCCGCCGGTCCAGCCATCGCGGCAGCCGTCGCCAACGGCTTGGCCCTGTCTGATGAAGAGATTGGCGCCGCCGCGCCCGGACTGGCGCAGGCCAGCGCCCTGCACGAGACACAATACTCGCGACTGTTTCGGTCGTGATCGCTTGGCCCCTCATTAGCGCCAGATTCACTATCCATCATCTTGCATTCCTTGCCGTCAACCTGCCAGCATATCCCTTGCTGGTAGCTTGACGCTTCCAAGCCAAACCTGACCACAACAGATCACTCCCATGAACAAATCCCCCCTGCGGGTCGGCGTCGGCGGCCCGGTCGGCTCCGGCAAGACCGCCCTGGTCGAGGCGCTGTGCAAGACCCTGCGCGACCGCTATCAGATCGCGGTGGTCACCAACGACATCTACACCTACGAGGACGCGCAATTCCTGACCCGCGCCGAAGCCTTGGAACCCGAGCGGATCGTCGGCGTGGAAACCGGCGGCTGCCCGCACACTGCGATTCGGGAAGACGCCTCGATGAATCTGGCGGCGGTGACGCAATTGTGCGCGCGCTTTCCCGATCTGGATTTGGTGCTGGTGGAATCCGGCGGCGACAATCTGAGCGCCACCTTCAGCCCGGAACTGTCGGACCTGACCCTCTATGTGATCGATGTGGCCGCCGGCGACAAAATTCCGCGCAAGGGTGGCCCCGGCATCACCCGTTCCGACTTGCTGGTGATCAACAAGATCGACCTGGCTCCTCACGTTGGAGCATCGCTGGAAGTAATGGAGCGCGACGCCCGCTGGATGCGCGGCGAACGGCCCTTCGTGTTCACCAATCTCAAAACCCGGCACGGGCTGGAAGCGGTGATCGCGTTCGTCGTCGAGCGCGGGATGTTGCCCCGTCGCCCGGCGAAGTCATCGCTCCCGCTTCAGTAGAACACGGCCAGCCAGACAGCGGGACGGGACGTGGCGGCGACCCGGTGGCGGGTATGCGCCGGAATATGAAGCGCATCACCCCGGCGCAGGTGAACCCGCTCGCCATCGGCCCATTCGAGATCCGCTTCGCCTTCCAGCAACAGCACCCACTCATGCGCGTCCTGGTCGTACCAGAATCCATCCGGGGAGGCGTGGCCGTTGGAGATGATGCGCTCGATGCGCACCGGACCCTGTCGGAGCAGCTCGGTGAAAACTTCCTCGTCGAGGTCGGCGGGCAGCGGATCGAGCAGGTTCGTGATGGAGGGCATCGTCAAGTGCATGGCCGACGACGGCCAAGATGGTGAAAGATCAACAGGCTTGGGCGGAATAACGAGTCCGGCCAAGCCGGTCGATCATATGCACTGTACTTCGACGCCGGCCTGACGCGCCATCGCGCCCACTCGCTCAGGCATAGACGGCCGGGCGCTGGCGGCGACGAAACCTCTCCCAGGCTTTTTCATGGAAATGATAGGCGACGGTGTTGCAGGCCGGTTCGATCAGGGCCACCAAGCCGCCCGCCAACGCGCTGCCGGTCAGCAGATACACGACGGTAAAAGCCACTGAAATATGGACCAGAGCAAAGGTGAAGGTTTTCAACATGACGGCGCCTCCATTGAGCGTTGCATGGCCTAAAGATAATCGCGCCCGTCGATTTGGTAAAATTGATTGATATAAAAATAACGATAGTTAATAGTTATCGAACGATCATCCCTGGAAACGCAAACAGGCGCCTCGAAGGCGCGTCGGGACGCGCGCTCACCAATGCCACGGCTTGCGGGGCCGTGGCTTGCGGGCATCCTCCCGCCACTGACCGCCACCGCCCAGCAACCGACGGCCGAGCGGCACGAGCAGGATGGCCCCAACCAGCAGCGCGGCGCCGAACCCGGTGCGGCCGCCGCGAATCAGATGCAGCCCCCAGACGAACAACCACGCGCCCGCCGTGGCCGCTCCCAGAACCACGATCAAGACCGTTTTCCAATCCGATGGCAGGCGTCGCCATCCCGGTGGTTCTTGTTGCACGTTCATGCGCGTCTCCCGGCAGAATTGGGGATTCCGCAACCTCCGTCAGCCGCCACCGCCCAGCAGACCTCCCGGGCCAAGCGCCAGGATAGATCATCGCCCACCGCGATACTCCGAAATAAGAGAAAAAATTGGGATCAAGTCGATACACCAACCCACAACCCACGCCACAACCCATTACCATCAAAGGAGATTTACAGTAAAGAAGACTTATTCCCGACTAATCTACTCGGTTGCGATGCAGCATGACGCCGCTGGATAATGTAACGGTTAAAAATCAGAAAACCAAACCTATCGTGAGGTAGGGACGGAAAGTCGCGGGTCTCAAACACAGACAGCCGGACTGCCGAAGGTGATGTCGTCAAGGTCACCAAGGTTAGTTCGGCTTTTTCTTTGGAGCCAAGCCATCAATGGTTCGGACAGTTTTGGTTTTCAGCCTTGTGGCGGATGACGTAGGAAA
>DAIRDI010000050.1:0-14284 GCA_036796235.1 Candidatus Competibacteraceae bacterium
CGGGCAGCAGGATCGCCAGCGGCCAGTAGCCGAACGGCGCGAACGCCAGCGGCAGCAGGGCGCCGGCGACGAGCGCCAGGAGATCGGTGATGAAAGGCTGACGGTCCTGGATCGCATACATTGAAGGACTCCTGTGCAAACTCCCCGCCTATTGCACCAACCCCCTGAAATACGGTACCCAGAAACCCACCGTCACCGCCGCCACCGCCAGGTCCGTCCACATCACCCGCCGGTAATGGGCGCGGGTATCACCCTCGGCATCGGCCATCATCACTCGGGACATGAGTGCGTCCAGGAAGAGCACCATGACCGCCAGCGGCGCCAATACCGGGGCCAGCAGGGTGGAGATCATCGCCCAACCCTCGAAGGCTGGGGCCGTGCCTGGGGCGGGCGTCAAAAGGATGGACAAGAGAGCCGTGGCTGCCAACAGGATACGTAGCGGGCCATAGCCGGCGAGAAAACCGAGAACGCCGGGGCGCGGAGGAAGGTCGCTCATGAGTATCGCAGGTCTGATCGGGGGGTAGCCGAAAACATTGCCCATTGTAGCCATTCTCGGCGCGAGTGCGGTACCGATCCGAACCCCCCGTCCGCGACGACGACGCGCGCTCGCGATTCAGGCGGCTATCGCCTTGGGTGGGTAGTGGGGCGTTTGGTTTGCCCATCGCCATTTCATGGGTGGATTTGGTACTCTGGTGGCGGAGGAAACCGCCATGTCTCGTCGTCAGAAATGCCGCTTGCGCGAACTCACCCCCGAAGAGCGAGCTCAGTTGGAGCAGATCAGTCGCGCGCACGCCGTGCCCGCCAGCCACGGCGCGCGGGCGAAAGCCTTGCTGGCGGTGGTCGCCCAGCACAACTACACGGCGGCCGCTCGCCAAGCCGGTCGGCGATCCGGCGATGCGGTCGCGATGCGGGTCGCCCGCTTCAACCGCGCGGGAATGGCGGCAATCTTTCCCCGACAGGGTGGGGGCATCCGGCTCGTTACACCGTGGCTGACCGAGAACGCATTCTCGCGGAAGCGCGCCGGGCGCCGGATCGCGAGCGGGACGGCACGGCGGTGTGGTCGCTGCGGACCCTGCGGCGCGCCTTGCGCCAGAGCGGGTTGCCCCAGATCAGCACCGCAACGATCCGGCAGGTGCTCAGGGGAGCCGGATTGACGTGGCAGAAACAGCGGTCGTGGTGCGAGACGGGCACGGCGCGGCGGCGGCGGCGGCGCGCCGGTCGGGCGGTGGTGGTGACCGTGACCGATCCCGATGCCGAGGCGAAAAAAACTGATCGAGCACGCCTACCGGGAGGGGGAACGGCTGGGGCTGGCGGTGTGGTGCGCGGACGAAGCGGGGCCGTATCAAGCGATTCCGCAGCCCGGTTCCAGCGGGCAGCCGACCGGAGAGCCGGCCCGCTACCCCCATGAGTAGGTCCGGGGCGGGACGGCCAAGCTGTTGACCTTGTTTCATCCGGCCACCGGTCAGGTGCGGGTAAAGGGGGTGACGCGCACCCCCAATGCGATCTTGCATCCGTGGCTCGAGGCGGAACTCTCGGTTATCATCGCCACCCTGCCGCAGCGGGGGACGGGGATGGAGTCCGTCGCGAACCGGGCGGCGTGGGCGCACTGGCAGGAAGGCCTGTCCGCCCGCTTCACCCTGTTGGACGATCTACCGCCCTTACGGATGCTGCTGATCCTGGATAACTTGGCCGGCCATAAGAGTGCGGTGTTCGTCTGTTGGTTGATGGCGCACGGCATCATGCCGTTGTACACCCCCTTGGCGGGCAGTGGGTTGAACATGGCCGAGTCGATGCAGCGGATTCTGGTGAGCCGCGCGCTGTCGGGACAGCACCCCGAGAATCCCGAACAAATCATGGCCTGGTTAGAAGCCGTGGGGCGCGGCTGGAATAGAGCCCCTACTCCTTTCGAGTGGGGTGGCAAGCGCGCCGCTCGGCGCCAGCGGGCTTGGGAACGACACCATCGCTTGGGCGGTTCCGGTGCCATTATGGGTCTGCCGCCTTCGTCGCAACAGGACAGGTAGTTATGGCGATGGGCAAACCAAACGCCCCAGTAGCCCTTGCTCCGGTATTCCGGATCTGGCGAGTTTCCTCTTGAAGTGCCGAACTCTCTAGCTCGATCGAGACCGCGCACTTGTTGCGATCACCCAAGAACGCCTAACGCCCGCACGCCGCGCTGGATGGAATCGCACCATCAGCCGATACGCGGCTGGGGTGAACAGCAGGCCCAGCGTGATGCTCAACCCGACTCCGCCGGCGATGACCACGGCCAGCGGTGGCCAGAACTCCCCGCCGGAAAAGAAAATCAGCGGCAGGAACCCGCCGATCGTGGTTAGAGTCGTGGCCACGATGTGTCGGGTCGCGCCCCAGGTTTCCTGGACGATGGCGTCCGCATCGCCGGCGCGCGCGGTCGGATGAGCGCGAATCGCCGCCAGCACCACGATGCTGGCGTTGATCGCCACGCCCACCAAACCCGCCGTGCCGAGAATCGGGTTGAAGCCGAGCGGGTAGCCGCCAGCCCACAACGACAGCAGACCCAATCCCACCGACAATGCGGCGACCATGCCGATCAAACCGGCGATGGCGAAGCTGCGGAACGCCAGCACCAGCGCGGCCAGCATCAGCGCTCCCAGCAGCGGCGCATACGCCAGCAGCAGGCCGATGGCCTCGCCCTGCTCCTCGCTGTCGCCGGCGATTTCCAGCCGATAGCCCGGATCGAGCGTGAAACCCTCCACCTCGATGGACCGCTTCACCGCCGCCGCCACCTCGATCGGCAGCGCCGTCGGCCGAATCCAGCCGCGCACGGTGTTCGCGCGCTCGCCGTTGCGGCGCGTGATGCTGGCGGCCTCGGGTTTCAGCGTCAGTTCGCCAAAGGCCATGGCCGGCGCCCATCCACCGGGGGTCGCCAGCGACACCAGCCGCAGAGTGGCGATCCGGGCCGAATCGCCGCGCTCGACAGCGGGGTAGCGCACGCGCACCGGCAAATCCTCCAGATCTTCAAGCACCCGTCCGCCGGTGACGCCTTCCAGCGCGGCCTGGAACTGGTCGGCGATCTGGCCCAGCGTTAAACCCGCCAGCCGCGCCTCGGTTTCGTGGGCGACGAGCCAGAGTTTGGGCATGCCGCCCTGAATGCTGGCCTGGGTGTGAGTGATGGCGGGAATCCGCTGCAGGATTCGCCGCAACTCCTCCCCGTAAACCCGCAGTTTTTCCGGATCCGGGCCGACCAGCCGCAGGCTGATGGGCGCTGGAATCGGGGGGCCTTGGCCAAAGGATTTGACGACGACGCGGGCCTCCGGAAAACCGTCCGACAAGGGGTCCTGCAAGGTCTCGACCAACCGCTTGGCCTCCTGAGGACTGGCGGCCAGCACGACGCCCCGCGCGTAGCTCGGATTGTCGTCCTGCTCGCGCAACTGGTTGTAATAGACCGGTGGGGAACTCGCGCCGACTACCCAGGTGACGCCCCGGACATCCCCGGCGGCGCGGATCGTCTGCTCCATGGCCCGCACGGTCTCGGCGGTGCGCGTCACGGTGGCATCCGCCGCCAGCCAGACCTGGACCTCGAATTGATCCCGGTCGGCGGCCGGGAAAAACTGGTTGCCTAATCCGCCGGCGGCGACGAAGCCCGCCGCTGGCAACACCAGGCATCCCGCCACGGCCAGCCAGGGATGGCGAACGGCGCCGGCCAGCGCGACGCGGTACAGCCCACCGAGTCGGGGGCTGGATACGCCATCGCGCCACCAGGCTCCGCCCGCGTCCGGTCGCGCGAGTCGGGCGGCCAGCACCGGAATGATCGTCAAAGCGATGATGAAGGAAGCGCCGAGCGCGAAAATCACCGCAATCGCAATCGGACTGACAAAATCACCGACGTTGCCGGGCAACAGGAAGATCGGCATGAACCCGAGAATGGTGGTGAAGGTGGAAGCGGCCAGCGGCGCGAATAGATGCCGGACTGCCGCCTCCGCCGCCGCCGCAGGCGCCAGCCCGTCACCCAGGCGCCGCCGCACCTCGTCGGTTACGACGATGGCATTGTCGATCAGCAGGCCGATGGCGATGATCATGCCGAAGATGCTCATCTGGTGGATCTGCTGACCGACCACATCCAGACCGAACAGCGTCATCCCGGCGGACAGCGGCAGGGCGGCGCCGACGACCAGCGCCGCGCGCCAACCCATCATGATCAGCACCACCAGCACCACGATGGCCGCGCCGGCGGCCAGATTGCCGCCCAACTCGCCGAGCCGGGCCTGGGTATAGCGGCTCTGATCGAAAATCACCCGCGCCGCGATGCCCGAACCCAGCCGGACGCCGAATTCGGTCACTTGCGCGCGCGCTCCGGCGGCCCATTCATCCAGTTGCACCGCCTCGCGGGTCCGCACGCCGATCAGCACCGCCCGCCGGCCATCCGCGTAGGCGATCTCGGCGGGCGGTTCGCGCCAGGTTTTGGTGACGGCGGCGATATCGCCGAGACTGACGACGCCCCGTTCGTCGGCGCGCAGCGGCACGGCGGCGATGCGCGCGGTGGCGGCGAACTCGCCGGCCACTTCCAGTTGAATCTGGCGCTGGTCGGACCGCAAGACGCCGGCCGGTTGTTTGGAGTCCGCCGCCGCAAGCCGCGCGGCCAGATCGGCGACCGTCAGTCCAAGAGCCGCCAGTTCGCTGGGGTCCACGGTGACGCGAATTTCTTCGTCGATGGCCCCAAACCGCACCACCTGCTCGGTGCCCGGCAAGTGGCGCAGCCGATCCGCCAGTTCCTCGGCCAACCGGTTGAGGATGGTCAGTTGCGGCGCCCCGGAACCCTCCCAGGTCACGGCGGCGATCAGCGAGTAGGCCACCGCGCCGCGCTGGTCGTCCAGATCGGGCTTGCCCGCGCCCAGCGGCAGCTCGCGCTCGGCCTCCGCCAGTTTGTCGCGGATGCGCGAGAAGATTCGTGCGTTGCTGGACGCATCGACATGGTCGTCCAGCTCGATCGCGATCGACGAGAGGCCGGCGCGAGAGGTGGATTCGAGCGTCTTGATTTCGGCGACTTCGCGCAGCGCCTCCTCCAGCTTCCGGGTGACCAGCGCCTCCACCCGGGCCGCGTCGGCGCCGGGCAGCGGGGTGATGACCGTGGCGTTGCGGGTGGTGATGCGCGGGTCTTCAATGCGCGGCAGGTTGGACCAGGCGGCGAATCCGGCGATCAGAATCAGCGCGATGGACAGAATCAGCAGATGGTGGTTGCGCAGCAGGGGCGCGATGAGGAAGCGGCTCATGTCAGCGTCCCTCCAGCGCGATCCGGTCGGCGGCCATCGGCAGCACCCGGACCTCCTGCCCCGGCACCACGCGCTGCAGGCCGGTCGCGACGATCAGGTCGCCAACGTGCAGCGGTCCGCGCACGAAGACCCGGTCGCCGTCTTGATGGAGCACTTCCACCGGGCGCGCCGCAAGCTGGTGGTCGGCGTTCGTAGCGGCGGGCGGTTCGGCGGCGTAGACGTTCCACAGACCGCGCGCTCCTTCCGCCAGCGCGGCCAGCGGCACCCACCAGCCCGGTTCCGCAACCCAGTCCGCCAGCTCCAGTTCCACCAGTTCGCCGGGACGCCAAGGGACCGACGGTTCGTTGGGAACAAACAGCGCATCGACGGTGCGTTGGCCCAGGGCGCGCACCGGCAACACGGCGCGCAGTCGGGCCGAAAAGGTTCGATCGCGCCAAGTCAGCGGGTAATCCCGACCCGGCTGGAGGGTGTCGGCGAGAGCGCCGGCGATGCCGACCCGGACCTCGGGGATGGCCTGTTCTTGCACCTCCAACACCGGACCGCCGACCGGCAGCACGCGCCCTTCGTCAGCGAGCCGGCGGATCACCGTTCCGGCAAAAGGCGCGCGGAGTTCGGTCTTCGCCAGGTCCACGTCGATGGAGGCGATGCGCGCCCCGGCCAGTTCGGCTTCGGCCCGCGCGGCGCGAGCGCCTTCGCGCGCCTCGTCGAGCGCCTGTTGAGTGACCGCGCCGCGGCCGACGGAGTCCTGAAAACGGCGGCGCGTGGCCTCGGCCAGGGCGAGTCGGGCTTCGGCGTGAGCGAGAGCCGCCTCCAGTTCCTTGCGCTGGGCCAGCAGCAGGGTTGAATCCAGACGGGCCAGCACCTGGCCCGCCGCCACTGCCGCGCCTTCCTGGGCATGCACCTCACGCAACAGGCCAGCCCGTTCGAAGCCCAAGGCCCCGCCGCGCTTGGCTTCGACTTGGCCGGTAAAAACGCGGCGCAGGGCGTAACCGTCCGCCGGCTCGATCGCCAGCACGGCCACCGCCAGCGCCGGCGAAGCGGGAAGTGGGTCGGTGAGTGCTGCCCGCTGGGCCGTAACGAGGTTGGCGATGGGCCAGAGCGTTGCCAAACCGAACGCCGCAACGAACCAGAACCGCCGAGTCGTTCGAAATCGCAGCAACTTCATGGCTTTTCTCCGGATAAAGCGGTAGCTCAACCACCACGAACAAGATAGACTAGACTGTACGGTGTGATAATAGAAAAATAAAACTGGTCAGTCCAGTATTATTTTAGGGGATCTGTATGACAATCATTCGAAACGTCCAGCGGGCAGGACGGCCCAAGAGCGAGGAAAAGCGTCAACTGATCCTCGATGCGGCGACCGCGCTGTTTCTGGAGAAGGGGCTACAGGGCGCCAGCATGGATGCGGTGGCGCGGGAGGCGGGGGTTTCCAAGCAGACGGTGTATTCACATTTCCAAAACAAGGACGCGTTATACAGCGCCTGCATCAAGGTCAAGGTGGCGTCCTACGGGTTCGATGAAAGCGGATTTTCCGAGGTCGGCGAACCGTGCGAAACATTATTCGTTTTGGTCAAACGGTTCATGGCCCTGATTTTCGATCCGGAGGTCGTGGCCATGCACCGGATCGTGATGGCGGAGGCCGCCAGCCATCCGCGCATCGCGAGCCTGTTCTATGAAAGCGGGCCAGGCGCCACCCACGCCGCCGTAGAAGCCTTCCTCCAGCGCTTGGTGGAACGGGGCGTGCTTCGCGTCCACGACACGCGCTACGCGGCCAATCAACTGCTCAACATGGCCTTCGGCCACTTTAACTTACAGTTGCAGTTCGGGCTGATCCAGCAGGTGCCCGAGGCGGAACTGGACGCGCA
Organism: Candidatus Competibacteraceae bacterium; assembly: GCA_036796235.1. Classification (GTDB taxonomy): domain Bacteria; phylum Pseudomonadota; class Gammaproteobacteria; order Competibacterales; family Competibacteraceae; genus REEE01. The sequence continues at coordinate 7,112 of DAIRDI010000050.1, forward strand.
CCTGCGGCGGGTGGTGGAGGATTTTTGGGTGCTTTATGGTTCGCCACCTCCTCACGCGGCCACCGCCGGTCGTTCGAGCAGGCCGCGCGCCACCGCCAGTCCGCTGTTCACGCCGTCCTCGTGAAAGCCGTAGCTCCAGTAGGCGCCGCAGTACCAGGTGTTCTTGACGCCGCTGATCTCGGCGCGACGGGCCTGCGCTCGGACGCCGGCCTCGGTGAATACCGGGTGATGGTAGGTGGTGCGGTACAGAACCCTGGCCGGGTCGATGGTCTGGCTGGGATTGAGGGTAACGCAGAAGGTGATCGGCGCGTCCAGGTTTTGTAGGATGTTCATGTTGTAGGTGACTGCGACCCGGGTTTGCGGTTGCGCCGCCAGGTGATAATTCCAAGCTGCCCAGGCCAGTTTTCGGCGCGGGAGCAATCGGGTATCGGTGTGCAGCACCGCCTCATTCTCCTGATAAGGGATCGCGCTCAGGATTTCGCGCTCGCGCGGCGTGGGATCGGCCAGCAGGCGCAGCGCCTGGTCGCTATGAGTGGCGATCACGACCTCGTCGAAGCGTTCCACCGGCCCGTGTCGGGTCTTGATCTGTACGTGATTCGGCTGCCGGCGCACCCATTCCACCGGACAATTCAAGCGGATGCGGTCGCGAAACGGCGCGGTCAGCGGGCCGACGTAGTTGCGCGAACCGCCTTGGATCACCCGCCATTGCGGTCGTTGGTTCACGCTCAGCAGACCGTGATTCTTGAAGAATTGCACGAAGAACCGAGCGGGCATCTCGCCCATCAGCCCCGGCTCCGCCGACCAGATCGCCGCCGCCATCGGAATGATGTACTGTTCGATGAATTCCCGGCTGTAACGCTGTTCCCGCAGATAGTCGTTCAGGGAGATCTCGCCGTCGCCCTCCAGCAGGGCCGGCGCTTCGCGGTTGAAGCGCAGGATGTCGCGCAGCATCCGGTGGAACGAGGGACGGAACAGGTTGAAGCGCTGGGCGAACAGGGTGTTTAGATCCTGGCCGTTGTACTCCAGGCCGGTGCGCTCGCAACGGACGCTGAAGCTCATCAGCGTCCGTTGCGAGGCGACACCCAACTGGTCGAGAAGCTGGATGAAATTGGGATAGGTCCAGTCGTTGTAAACGATGAAGCCGGTATCCACCGCGTAGGTTTTGCCCCAGAATTCCGCCTCGACCGTGTTGGTGTGACCGCCGATGTAGTCGTTGGCCTCGAAAATCGTCAGGCGATGCTCGCGATGTAAATGCCAGGCAGCGGTCAAACCGCTGATCCCAGTGCCGATGATGGCGATGTTCATAACCGATGCTCCCAGGCGCTACAAGCGATTCTTGATGCCGCGGATGATGCCGCCCAGCACGGGTACGCGTTCGTAGATGAACTCGCCCATGTCGAAATAGTCGTGGTGCTGGTGCACCTTGCCGGTGTCGTGGAACTTGAGGTGACTGACCCCGCGCAGATTCAGGATCTGACCAGAACGGAAGCGGGCGTGCTGGAAATACATGCGCCACACCAACATCCCCTGCTGGCCATCAATGACCTCGGCCTCAAACTCGAAGCGGCAGGACACCACGCCCTGATATAACCGGCCATAATAGTCACGCAGCGCCGGCAGGCCCTGGAGTTCGTGGACTGGATCGCGGAACCACACGTCCGTGGTATAAATCTCATCCAGCAGATCCAGATGCTTGGCGTTCAATCGGTTGAATGTGTACTTAAAATAATCCAGGACTCCCGACATCGATTTGCTCTCCCGCGCCCGAGCGGCTGCCTTTGAAAATATTCGGCAACATTTATACAGTACTGCTAATATTTGTACAATACTTATTTATTTCATTAGCTAATCTGACGAGGAGCGAAGCATGGCGATTGCCTTGTTGACGGGAGCGAGTGGCGGGGTAGGGCAGGTGTTGGCGCGGGAGCTGCGCCAAGAGGGCTGGACGGTGGCGCTGGTGGGCCGCAACCTAGAGCGGTTGCGCGCGGTTTATGGCGCGGAGGCCCCGTGTATCGCGGCGGACGTGTCGACGCCGGAAGGCGCCAGGGCCGCGCTGGAGCAATGTCAGGCGCTGGTCGGGTTGCCGACCGCGCTGGCGCATTGCGCCGGGACCACGCTGCTGTCGCCCCTGCATCGAACCCCACCCGAGATGTACCGGGCCTGCCTGTCGGCCAATCTGGATAGCGCCTTCTTTACCTTGGGCGCGTTTGTGGAGGCATTGCGGCAGGCGCGGGAGCCAGGCGCGGCGGTGTTGGTGTCCTCGGTGGTGGCGCGGATCGGCGTGAGCAATCATGAAGCCATCGCCGCCGCCAAAGCCGGCTTGGAAGGGTTGGTCCGCTCGGCGGCGGCCACCTACGCGCCGTCGCGGATTCGCATCAACGCGGTGGCGCCCGGGATCATGGATACGCCGGCGGTGGCGCGGATCATCGGCAACGAGGCCAGCCGCGCCGGAGCAGCCAAGCAGTATCCGCTGCCCGGCATCGGCGATCCAGCCGATCTGGCGCGGCTGATGGCCTGGTTGCTATCGGACAAGGCCGGCTGGATCACCGGGCAGGTATGGGCGATGGACGGCGGCTTTTCCAGCGTGCGGCCGTTGGTCAAATAACCACCGATCGAGATAAACCGTATGCCCGACGCCCGACCACCCATCTGCGGTCGTTGCCGTTTCTATCATGTCACCTGGGACCGGCATTTCCCGTATGGCTGCCAGGCGTTTGGCATCAAATCGAAGGCGATGCCGTCCCTGACCGTCTATCAAAACTCGGGCCGGCACTGTCAAGCCTTCCAACCGAAAATTCCCGGAGGCGCAAAATGAGCGGACCAATCTCAGCACAGTCGAATATTCGATATTCCAGCGGCTCGGAACCAATCCGGGTGATCGCGCCCCGGACCCGGGATCTGGGCGGCTTTACCGTGCGCCGGATGCTGCCCGCCGCGGATTGTCCGATGATCGGACCGTTTGTGTTCTTCGACCAGGTGGGTCCGGCGGATTTACCGCCCGGACAAGGCATCGACGTCCGCCCGCACCCGCACATCGGTCTGGCCACGGTCACGTATCTGTTCGACGGCGAGATCATGCACCGGGATAGCCTGGGCTCGGTGCAGCCCATCCGGCCCGGCGAACTCAACTGGATGACCGCCGGCCGGGGCATCGTTCACTCCGAACGAACCGCGCCCGAGACGCGGCAACGCGGCTCGCGGCTGTTCGGCATCCAGGCGTGGGTCGCGTTGCCCGAGGCGTTTGAGGAAACCGAGCCGACCTTCGAGCACTACAGCGCCGAAGCCTTGCCGATTCTGGACGGGCCGGATCGGCGACTCTGTGTGATCGCCGGGGAGTTATACGGAGTGCGTTCGCCGGTCAAGACGCATTCCGCGCTGTTTTACGTGGATGCGCGACTGGCCGCGGGCGCCACGCTGTCCCTGCCCGCCGAATATCCGGAACGCGCGATCCATATCGCGGCCGGTCGGATCGAAGTCGCCGGGACCGCCTTCGAAGCCGGGCGCATGTTGGCTTTCCGCGCCGACGCTCCCATCACGCTGCGCGCTCTGGATGCTTCCCGCCTCCTGTTGCTGGGCGGCGAACCGCTGGATGGCCCGCGCCATATCTGGTGGAACCTGGTATCCAGCACCCCCGAGCGCATCGAGCGGGCTAAGGCGGATTGGCAGGCCGGACGCTTTCCCGCAGTGCCGGGGGAGACCGAGTTTATTCCCCTGCCGGATGAGGCGTGAGCGAAACCCAGGCTGGCGGGTTTTATAAAACTTGCGAGCGATTTCAGACGATGCTACACACGATTGCTCTCGTCACTATCATCCGGGAGCGTCTGGCCTGCATCCCGTCGTTGACCCGATTGTGAACTAATAAAAATGTTGTTGTTTCCCTGGCTGTCGCCTCTGTTAGCCCGTACGGCTTTGACCGTCGCGGCGATAACGATCGCGGCGTTGGCGCTGATGCCCGCGCCGGCGGTGCCGGTTTCCACATCGTGGGATAAGCTGGATCACTGGTTCGCCTTTTTTACGCTGGCGCTATTGGCCGAACAGGCATTTCCCCAACAGCCTTTTTGGCGCCGCATAGCGCCGGGGGTGCTGATCTACGGTGCGGGCATTGAAGTCGCCCAGTCGTTTACCTCGGATCGGGATGCCAGCGTGATGGATTTGCTGGCCGATGGCATCGGCATCGCAGCTTATGGCGTCGTGCGTCAATTGGCCGCCATGCTCGTCCGACCCGCGCGGATCGAGTGAGCGGTTCGGTTGGCTTCGTACCCTACTTCCTCGTTGCCTTCGCGCCGGCACGGGGAAGCGCGGCGCCTGACGGACTTCCAAGGTTTTTCTGAGGAATGGGGCGAATTACCGGCAGTGTTTCATTGTCACAGGCGACATGCTCCATCCAACGGCATACCCGCTCCAACCACTCGTCGTCAGCACGCTGCTCAGCGTCGTTCCCGCGCTGTTGCTGGTGACCGGCGCGGCCTTCGTCCTCGCCGAGGTTTTCGAATTGCCCGCTGGCTACATCGTCCAGAGCATCGCCGCGTTCGCCGGTCTGTTGCTGGCATTGCTACCGTTCTTGCCTCAACATCAACCGCTGACGCGCTTCGGGGCGGCCAACAACGTCACGCTGGCGCGCGCCGGCATCGCCGCGCTGGTCGCCGGCCTGCTCGGCCAAGCCGCACCGACGCCCGGCTTGGCCTGGCTATTGGCCGCGTTCGCCGGGCTGGCGCTGATCCTCGATGGCGTCGATGGCTGGCTGGCGCGACGTTCTGGACTACAGAGCCCGTTCGGCGCTCGCTTCGATATGGAAGTGGACGCGGTCTTTATCCTGATTTTGGCGGCGCTGGTCTACCAGGCCGACAAAGCGGGCGCCTGGGTGCTGCTGGCGGGACTCATGCGCTACGGGTTCGTGGCGCTGGGTTACGCGCTTCCCTGGCTGGGCCGGCCGCTGCCGCCGCGCCAGCGTCGGCAAACCGCGTGCGTGATCCAGACCCTGGTCCTGGCGCTGTGTCTGATTCCGCCCCTCATTCCCCCGTGGACGACGCTATTAGCCGCCGCCGCGCTGGGTCTTTTAACCCTGTCCTTCATGGTGGACGTTGTCTGGTTGGCCCGTCATTCCAAACCCGAAGAGGAGACTGTTTCATGAACGATCATTACGTTTTCCCAGCGTCCGCGCGCGTCCTGTCGGCCCTGTTGGCGGGGGCGCTGCTGTTGGCCGCGGCCCCGGTCCAGGCCGAACCGCGCCAGTACGCCATCGATCCCGAACATCTCAGTATCGGCTTTCTCACCGAGCACATCGGCTATGCCGGGACCCTGGGGATGTTCCGCAAGGCCGAAGGGTCATTCACCTTCGATGAGGAGACCGGCCAGCTTGCCGATCTGCGAGTGGTGGTCGACGCCGCCAGCGTGTTCACCAACAACGACCGGCGCGACAAGCACCTGCGCGACGACGATTTTCTGGCTGTTAAAAAGCACTCGCAAATGGTGTTCGCCGCCGCCCGAGGCGGTCCGTTCCGCCTCGGGGAATCCGCGCCGCTCGTAGGCGAACTGACCCTGCTCGGCGTCACCCTCCCCCTGACCTTGCAAGTTACCTGGAACAAAAGCGCCACCTCGCCCGTGCCGCCCGGTCCCTACGTGCTGGGAGCCTCGGCGCGGGGTACGCTCCAGCGCAGCGCGTTCGGCATGACCTACGCGGTCGAGAATGGCTGGGTGGGCGACGACGTGGAGCTGATCATTGAGATGGAAGCTCGCCGGCAGTTCGACTCACCAGCCCAGCAGTAGATCCCGGGGCCAGCGCGGACGGCGGCGGTTGCTGGGAATCCAGCAACCGCAACAGCCACGGTCCCAAATCCTCGATCCCCCCCAGCGCCGCCGGTCCGGGCAACAATCCAGGCTGAAACCCCGCCAGCAAACTGGCCTCAATCAGCGCCGAATCGCGCGAGAACACATGGACCGGCACCTGCCACGAAATCTCCCGACCGCCCACCGCCGCCGGGGGCTGATGGTCGCCCAGCACCAGCAGCAGCGCGTTTTCGGGCGCGTGCTGGCTCAGATAGCCACCTAGAATCTGGAGGTTGTAACGGATGCTGCGGATGAAGGCTTCAGCCAGTTCCGAACCGTGTAGACGGCGATTCAGTTCCACCACGTCCGAGACGTCGGTCGCCTCGAGCAGGGCATCGAAGACGTTCCAGTCCGGGTGGTAGGGGGGTACTGGGGTAAACGGCGCATGACTGTTGATGGTGGGAAAGACCACGAACAGCGGCGCCCGGGCGACGGTCGCCACCGCTGTCTGGTGCAGCCAATACAGACTGTATTGATCGGGGATGGCCCACCAGCCGTAGATGGGACCCCGATAGTTCAGGCGTCGGGCGTCGAGGATGTGGTCGAAGCCATAAAACCAACCCTCCGGCCAAGGATGCTTCAGCCCCGGCTGCAGGGCGAGCGTGCGGTAACCGGCGGCGGCGAAGCGGGCGACCAAGGTGGAGCGGTCGCTGGCTAGCAGGGACCGGTAGTCGCCCGGATCGGCGATGCGCACGCCCGACAGCAGGCTGGCATGCGCCAGCCAGGAACCCCCGCCGAAGGTGCTGGATTCCACTCGCCCCGAGACGACCGTCCAGCCGGCTGTGTCCAGCTTGTGTTGTAGCGCGACGAAATCGGCGGCCAGTGGGTCGGCGAAATGGGGATCGTCGAGCACCAGCGCGCCATAGGATTCGAGAAAAATCACCAACAGATCGCCGCCGGCCAGTCGGCCCAAGTCCGAGTCGGGCAGCGGCGACTCGACGGTGAAGCGCCGGGGATCGTGCTGTACGGTCGCGGCCAACGCGCTGTGCGCCTGACCGGCCAGCATCGCGCCGACCGAGAGCGCGAACCAGCGCTCGGTCGGCAACCGCGGACTCAAACGACCGACCCCGTACAGCGCGAGCAGGACCAGGGACAGGGCGCCGAGCTGGCGGCGGCCCGCCGGGCGCGCGAGCGCGGCCATGACCGTGCCGAGCGCCCAGCGAGCGACCGCGGCCAGCACGCCAACCAGCGCCAGCAACCCCAGACCGCCGAGCAGGATTTGCCAGCCGGATACGCCGTCCAGGAGCATGGCCGCGACTCCGGGGAGATGTCGGCTGTCCCAGTACAGGTTGATGGGGCGTCCCAACAGCGCTGGCGCGGTGACGTCCAGATAACGGCCCAGCATCA
>DAIRDI010000051.1:0-14231 GCA_036796235.1 Candidatus Competibacteraceae bacterium
GCGTCAGTTCGAGATCCTGGCGCGCCCGGTCGCGACCGACCAGCAGCAGAGAATCACCGGCCTGAATCGCGGTATGGGCGTGGGGCAGCAGCACGGTCGACTCATCCGTCCGGGTCAGGTACAGCGCCCGGCAGTCCAGGGGCTGATCGCGGTCGCGCGGATTGCGCAGCAGTTCGCCCAGCGCGAGCGATGGCTCGGCGGGCCGCAGTCGGTTCAGCAACCCCGGGGCCTCGGCGGTGGTGACGCGCACGCTCCAGACGGTCGGCGTTTCCCAGCCGAAGCGCTCGGTCAGTTGTTCCAGCAGAGTGTAGGACCAGGATTCGCCGCGCTCCTTGATTTGGGTCAGGAAGGGAACCAGCAGGGGTGTGGTCAGGACCGCCAGGCACTCCCGACCGATGATCTGGCTCGGCACCACCGTCACATCCGACTCGAAAGCCGCGAACAGCGCCTGGTTGGCTTGCAGGTTTTGCCGCAGAACCACGAACAGTTGCGGGTTCAGCTCCCGCGCCGTGACCACGACGGACAGATTGTTGACGTCGCTGTTGGTGCAGGCGATGATCCCGACCGCCTGCTGGACGCCCGCTTCCAACAGGGCCGGGATGCCGGTGCCATCGCCGCGCACCCAGCGCCGGCCGCTGTCGCTGGGCGGCTCGTAGTCGATGACTGTCACGGGAATATCCTCCCGCTCCAGCGCCGAGACCAGCACCTTGCCAAACCGTCCGTAGCCGCACAGCAACCAGTGGCCGCGCGGCGGATCGCGGTGGCGCTTGATCACGGTGCCCGGCAGACCGGTGAGCCACGCCAACAGGTGATAGGCCGCCGGGGCATGCAGGGCCAGGGCCAGGTAGCGACCGAATTTCTCGAAGGGGTTGATGATGTGCCGGGTGCCGAAGGACGCCATGTTGGTGGCGGTTTCGGCGGTTTCGGCGCGGCACAGGGCGGGCAGGCCGGGGGCCAGCAGGCGGGCGGCGATGGCGATGGCCAAGTTGGCGCTGTCGTCGTTGGTCAGGGCCAGCACCCCTTGACACCGGCGGTGGGTGAGACCGGCCAGTTTCAGGATCTCCGGCTGCCCGGCATTGGCCGCCAAGGCCGGAATGTCGATCTGATAACCATCGAGCTCCAACTGACCAACCTTGACGTCGTCCAGTTCGATGACCACCGCGCGCAGGCCGGTTTGATCGAGCGCCCCGCAAATCAGCCGACCGGTTTCGCCGTAGCCGCAGACCAGGTAAAACGGCTCCCGCAGGCGTTGGATGGCCCGCGCGAAGCGTTGCAGGCGCACCGCGCTGCGGAAGTTCTGGTTTTGCAGGAGAGTGAGCAGGGTACCGATCGAGTAGGCCCAGCCGATGACCGAGAGATAGATGCACAGGGTGACCCACAACCGTTGCGGCTCGGTAAATACGTGCGGAGTTTCCCCGAAGCCGATGGTGGTCGCGGTGTAGCTCATGAAATAGAAGGCATGGAAAAAGCTCATCCGGACCGTCTGGCCCTGGTCATCCACGCCGGGAATCAGAGTCAGGCCCAGCACCGAAATCGCATAAACCAGGATCAGCGTGATCAGCGGCGCGCGCATGCGCCGCAGGATCAGGAAAAAGGTGCTGTCATAGGAGTCCGGGTTCATCGCTTCTGCATGATCGTTTCGGCGATCAGGATCATGATCGACACTACGTTGGCGAACAGCGCGCCGCCGGAGAGCGAGACGACCTTGGCGGTGATTTCGGGCGACATGCCTTCGCCGGTCAGGTGTACGCCGTAGCTCCACACCAGCGCCGCCGCGATCAGTTGCAGGTCGGCCACCAGGCTGGTGGACAGATGAATCGCGCCGATGTGGGTGCGGTCGCCGAACTTGAGGACCGTCGCGATCAGATTCACCACGATGGCGGCGAACAGTTCGTACACATCGTGATGGGCCGGGTTGTCCAGATCGCCGACGAAGAAGCCGAAGTTGAGGGTGGCGGCCAAGACGATGAAGAAGCCGAAAATGACTTTTTCGAGGTTCATGGGTGGCTGATGACACTGGGAGATAGTACCGTGATTATAGAGGAACCGGAATGAAACTACTGGCTTTGGAAACCGCGACCGAGGCATGTTCCGCCGCCGTGTGGGTGGATGGGGCGGTGCTGGAGCGTTACGAGCTGGCCCCGCGCCGCCATGCCGCCCTGATTCTGCCGATGAGCGAGGCGGTGCTGGCCGAGGCCGGCCTGGCGGCCACGCAACTGGACGCCATCGCCTTCGGACGCGGACCGGGCGCGTTTACCGGGGTGCGGATCGCGGTCGGCATCGCTCAGGGCATCGCCTTCGCCGCCGATCTGCCAGTCGTTCCCGTCTCCACCTTGGCGGCGCTGGCGCTGGGCGCGGCGCGGATCACCGGCCACCGACGCATCGCCGCGGCGCTGGATGCCCGCATGGGTGAGGTGTATTGGGGGTGCTACGCGGCGAGCGACGCGGATGCCGAACCGCTGAGCGAGGAATGGCTCGGCGCGCCGACGGCGGTCGCCGCGCCGCCGGGCGAGTGGTTCGGCGCCGGGAGCGGCTGGCTGGCTTATGGAGCGACGCTGTCCGAGCAACTCGCGGTCGGCGGTTGGCTCGGCGAGTGCTATCCACGCGCCGGCGACGTAGCCCGGTTGGCGGCCGATCCGCGCCGACGCGGCGACTGGGTGGACGCCGAACGGGCGTTACCGGTCTATCTCCGCAACCAGGTGGTGGCCAAACCGGGTTGAACGGGCCGCGCCCGGTGCTTGGAAACCGGGGGCGGGTGGCTTAGGATAAGCCTATTCTGGCAAAAAGCCTTGCCATAACAGCCAGATCAAGAATCGCCACCCGGAGGATGCCGCATGAACGCCACGATCGTCGCCGACCCGGTCCACGCCAAGGCGTTGTCCGACCTGGTAGCCAAACTGCTGGCGGCGCGCCAGACCAGCTTGATTCTGTTCAACAAACTCGCCGCGCTGAAGCCGTTCCGGCTTGCCGAACCGGTCCAGCAACATGTGCTGCGGCGATTTCGGCAGGCGCTGGTGGATTATCTGGCGCTCGGGCCGTTCCAGGTTTATCGGGTGCTGGAAGACCTACCGGCGGACTCGCCCTACCGCCAGGCGCGCGAACTGGCCCGGCAGTGCTACGCCGACATCGCCCGCACCACCCAGGCGGCGCTGGAATTCCACGACCGCTACGATGGGGATCAACTGTCCGAACCGGTCATGGCCAAGCTGGACGCGGAACTGTCGCGGCTGGGCGAGCAATTGGCGGATCGCATCGAACTCGAAGACCGGATCGTCGCCGCCGTGCTCGATCGCAATGGCTCCGATGGGCTGGGCGAAAGTTAAGCCCTCGACAGTTCATGAAAAGCGCGGGCAAATCCCGCCGCCCGTGTATAATGGCGGACTTTAACAAGAACGCTCAACCTGAACTTTCAATCTGCCTCGCGCGCTTTTCAGCGCCCGGCGCGGGGGCCGTCGACCTAAATCGCCGCCAACTCATCCGTGGGGTAAGGCGATCCATCCACGAGGAATCCCAATGGAAAGCATGCTGAATTTCATGATCTCCGACGCCATGGCGCAACAGGCCGGCGGCGGCGGTGGTGGCGAACTGGGCCTGATGAACCTGTTGTTTCCCATCATCCTGATCGTGGCGTTCTACTTCCTGTTGATCCGCCCGCAGACCAAGCGCGCCAAGGAACACAAACGCATGGTGGATACACTCAAGAAGGGCGACGAAATCGTCACCGGCGGCGGTCTGCTGGGCCGCATCACCGAAGTGGGTGAAAACTTCGTGCAACTGGAAATCGCCGAGGGGGTGCAGGTCAAGGTACAGAAACCGGCCGTCGGTTCGCTGATGCCCAAGGGCACTTATAAAAGCACGCTGTAACCCAAAAGCACTCTGTCATCGCCCCGCCCGGCGCCACGCGGAACCATTGCTTCATGGCCAATCCGTACACCCTCAATCAATACCCCCTGTGGAAGCACCTGCTGATCGGCCTGGTGGTGCTATGGGGCCTGATTTTCGCGCTCCCCAACCTGTTCGGCGAAGATCCGGCCGTGCAAATCTCCGGAGCCAGGGCCAACATCCTCATCGACGCGGCGTTTCAGAACCGAATCGCCGCATTGCTCGACGCCGAGCAACTGTCCCCCAAGGCCCTGGAGCTGGAGGACGAGTGGTTGCTGATTCGCTTCAGCGATCCAGAAGAACAGCTCAAGGCCGCGGATATCCTCAGAGACCGACTGGGCCGCGACTACGTCGTCGCGCTCAATCTGGCCTCCGCCGAGCCGGCTTTGTTGCGGGCGCTGGGTCTGAGTCCGATGTACCTCGGCCTGGACTTGCGCGGCGGCGTCCACTTTTTAATGCAGGTGGACATGGAAGCCACGGTCCGGCAGGTCGAGGAAAGCTACGTCGAGGAGATCCGCTCGCTGTTGCGCGGCGCGCGGATTTTGTACACCTCGGTGGGCCGCGCCGCCACCGGAGGGGTGCAGATCGAATTCCGCGATCCGGCGGACCGCGACCGGGCCGCCCAGCAGTTGCGCGACGACTTGCGGAATCTGGACCAGAGCGAGCCGGGTCCGCTGAGTCTGAAGCTGAGTCTGGGCGAAACGGAGATTCGGGAAAAGCGCGACTTCGCGCTCCAGCAGAACATCACCATCCTGCGCAACCGGGTCAACGAACTGGGGGTGGCCGAGCCGATCATCCAGCAGCAGGGGAGCGAACGCATCGTGGTGCAACTCCCCGGCGTGCAGGACACCGCCCGCGCCAAGGAAATCCTCGGCGCCACCGCCACCCTGGAATTCCGGCTGGTGGATGAGGAAAACGACTGGGATCAGGCCGCCGCCACCGGCCGCATCCCCCTGAATTCCCGGCTGTACCGGGATCGTGATGGGCGTCCGGTGTTGTTGCAGCGGCGGGTGATGCTGACCGGCGAATCCATCGTGGACGCCGCTTCCGGCCTCGACCAGCAAAGCGGTGGGCCGGCGGTGTTCGTGACTCTCGATGGCCGGGGCGCCAAGCGCTTCGAGGACGCCACCAAGGACAATATCGGCAAGCGCATGGCGGTGGTGTTCATCGAGAACAAGACCGAGACCCGCCAAGTGGGCGGCGAAACCCGCCGGACTTCCCATACCGTCGAGGAGGTCATCAACGTCGCCACCATCCGCGACCGGCTGAGTCGGCGCTTCCAGATCACTGGGTTGGAGAGCACCCGCGAAGCTCGCGATTTGGCCTTGCTGCTGCGGGCCGGCGCGCTGATCAGCCCGATCGAAATCATCGAGGAGCGGACGGTCGGCCCCAGCGCCGGCCAGGAAAACATCACCCAAGGGTTCCGCGCCGCCCTGTTCGCGCTGTTGCTGATCGCCGCGTTCATGATCCTGCGCTACAAGGCGTTCGGGGCCATCGCCGCCGCCGCGCTGGTCGTCAACATCGTACTGATTATCGCCGCGCTGTCCATGCTCCAGGCCACGCTCACCCTGCCCGGCATCGCCGGCATCGTATTGACCATGGGTATGGCGGTGGACGCCAACGTGCTGATCTACGAACGCATCCGCGAGGAATTGCGCAACGGCAACAGCCCGCAGGCGGCGATTCACACCGGCTACGAGCGGGCGTTTGACACCATCTTTGATTCCAATCTGACCACCCTGATCGCGGCGCTCATGCTGTTCTTTATCGGCACCGGCCCAGTCAAGGGCTTCGCGGTCACGCTCAGCATCGGCATCCTGACCTCGATGTTCACGGCGGTCCTGGCGTCCCGCGCGGTGGTCAATCTCCTCTACGGCGGCCGGCGGCTGCAAAAATTGACGGTCTGAACCGTCGGCTCGGAACACGATCCATGTGGCGACTGAATTTTTACGATACCCGTATCGACTTTCTGAGCAAGGGCAAGCTGGCCATGGTCCTGTCGGCGGCGGTCCTGTTGATTTGCCTCGGCGCCCTGCTGGTCCGGGGGTTGAACCTGGGGCTGGATTTCACCGGCGGTACGGCCGTCGAAGTCCGCTATCCCGAGCCGGTGGATGTCCCCCAGGTTCGGGAAACGTTGGCGGGCGCCGGTTTCGGCGATGCCCAGGCCCAGCATTTCGGCACCTCCCGGGACGTGCTGATCCGCATCCCGCCCCGCGAACAGGTCGATGCCGCCGCGCTCAGCAATCAGGTGCTGGCGATCCTGCAAGCAGCCGAGGACGGTGCGGGGGTCACGCTGGCGCGGGCGGAATTCGTCGGGCCGCAGGTCGGCCAGGAACTGGCCGAACAGGGGGGGCTGGCGGCGCTGGGTGCGATGATCGCCATTCTGATCTACATCATGTTCCGCTTCGAGTGGCGGCTGGCGCTGGGCGCCATCGCCGCAACGATCCACGACGTCGTGTTCACCGTCGGCTGGTTTGCGCTGTTCCAGATCGAGTTTGATCTGACAGTCCTGGCGGCGGTGCTGGCGGTGATCGGCTACTCGGTCAACGACACGGTCGTGGTGATGGATCGCATCCGCGAGAATTTTCGCAAACGGCGCAAGGGGTCCACGCTGGAGATCATGAATCTCTCGATCAATGAGACGCTCACCCGCACGATCGTGACCAGTCTCTCCACCCTGATGGCGGTGCTGGTCCTGCTGTTTCTCGGCGGCGCCGTAATGTACGGTTTTTCAATCGCCCTGATCATCGGGGTGGTCGTGGGCACCTACTCGACCATTTATGTCGCCAGCGCCACCGCTTTATATCTGGGCATCGGCCGCGAAGATCTATTGCCGCGAGCCAAGGAAACGGCGGACGAGCGTCCGTGAATCGGTTTTCGCCGGGATCGCGGAAGGCGTCGCCTACCCACGATCCCGGTGAGGCAACGGGATCGACGCGTTCAGGAATTGCTCCGGATCTGACTGAACGGGTCGGGATCATCGACCTTGGGGGGCACTTGGCTCGCGCGGGTGCTGCCCTCGTGCTGCCGCAGGTCGTTTTCCACGCCCCGGATCACCAGTCGCGCCCAAGCGGTGGCGATCAGCCATAGCAGAACGCCCACGACGACCAGACCGCCGGCGCTCAACAGCGCGTTGGGAGCGCCGCCGGCCAAGCCATAACCGATGCTGACCAGACCGGCCAGCCAGAATACGCCGATGGGCGCGGCGGTGCAGGTAGCGCATCCAAAACGGGCCACCGCGGCGGGGGGGGCGAGCAGGGCGAGCAGGGTTCTGTTCATGACAGGATTCCTCGGGTGGTTTTGGTCAAGATATCGGCTCGAGCGCGAACGGGGCGTGGTTTCTCGTTCGCACGAATAATTTTCAGTACATTTCTTCACGGTCCCTCTATAACATAGTCTTGATTGTCGATCTTCGCGACAGCCGCAACTGATCGAAATCGCCCAAATTGACCCGACAGTGCGGCGATAACGCGATTCTCATGCCATAGGAGGCTTGCATGAATATCAAAAAGGCGTTGGTGGTGGATGATTCCAAGGTCGCCCACCTGACCTTGCGAAAATTGTTGCTCGAACGCGGTATCGAGGTGGACTGGGTAGGATCGGGCGAGGACTGCGTCAAGTATTTGGAGAATAAGAGACCCGACATCGTTTTCATGGATGTGATGATGCCCGGCATGGACGGTTTTGAAACCACCCGCGCCATTACCGGGCTCCACCCCACGGACTCGGCGCCTACCATCATGTGTTCGGCCAACGCCACCGAGGAAGACAAGCGCGACGCTCGGGAAAGCGGCGCGGTCGGCTTTCTGTCCAAACCCTATACCCCCGCGCAACTCGATGACATCCTGCGGATGGTCAGCGAGGGTACGGCCGCCATCGCCATCGAAGAGCTGGCTTCCGCGGAGCCGGCCATTCCGATGCCCGCCGTGATCGAAAAAGCGCCCGCGCCATACACCCCATCCTCCGCCGAGGCTCCACTCCCAGCCGTCGCGCCGATGGCTGGAGTTCCAGCCGCCGCCGGCGAAGTCGAGCAACTGGCCGAACGGGTGGCGTGGGCGGCCGCAGAAAAGGTCGCTCGGGATATCATTCAGGAGTTGGTGCCCAATCTGGCGCGCGAGGTCGCCGTTCAGGCCGCGCGCGGCGTGGCCGAGGATCTGGGCCGGCGGGCGGCGCACGCGGCGGTGCGGGCCGCCCAAGAAGCCGCCAAGCAGGTGGCCACGGAGATCTCGCGCGGCACCGCCGAGAAGACCGCCCGTACGACCGCCCAGGAAAGCGCCCGCGCCGTGGCCGAGCAGGCGGCTCGTGAAGTCAGCGAAGGGATCTCCCAGCGCAACATCGCTCGTGGGTTGGAAGTCAACCGTGACGAGTTGCTCCAGCAGATCGAGGTGCAAGTCGATCAGAAGAGCCGGGAAACCTTGGTGTTCGCCACCAGCACCCCGGAATTCAAGCAGCAAATCCTCCAGATGGTCCGCTCCGGAATCCAACCGGTCATCGAAACGATCGCCCGGGAAACCGCCGAACGCTCCGTCCAGCAGTCCGCGAGCAACTTCACCGCCCAGGGCGGGTCGGCCGAATCACGCGCCAACCTGGCGCTGGGAGTGGGCGTCGTCGCCTTGCTGGGAGCCGCCGCCGCTCTGTTGGGATACATCTTCAAGCTGTTTTGATGAATCATCCACTGGGTGAGGCCCCCATGCGGCGAGCGCTCGTAGTCGCTCGTGGGTTCGGTCGGCTGCTGCTGGGGGGGTTATTTGGTTTGCTGCTGTTCGGCGCCGCACTCGCCGAACCGCCGACCTACAACGCCCGCGACCGCATCCATCCGGTCTTGGCCAAACATGGCTTGGCGGTCAGCCAGGACGCGCTGGCCAGTCAGGTCGGGCTGGAAATCCTGCGCCAGGGAGGCCATGCGGTGGACGCGGCGGTGGCGGTCGGCTTCGCGCTGGCGGTCACGCTGCCGCAGGCTGGCAACCTGGGTGGGGGCGGTTTCCTGCTGGTTCACGACGCCGCGAAGCAGCAGAGCGAAGCCATCGATTTCCGGGAAACCGCTCCCGCCGCCGCCCATCGCGATTTCTATCTAAACGCGCGGGGCGACGTGGATGAAACCCGCATTCGCATCCACCACCAGGCGGCGGGTGTGCCGGGCACCGTGGCTGGACTGGTGCTAGCCCATCAGCGGCATGGCCGGCTGCCGTGGCGACGGCTGATCGAGCCGGCGATCCGGCTGGCCGAAGCGGGGATTCCGGTCAGCGCGGAACTGGCCCAGTCGCTGCGGGGGGTTCGCGCCCGGATGGCGCCCTGGCCCGCCAGCATGAAGGCGTTCTTCAAGGCCGATGGTTCGCCCTATCGACCCGGCGAAATTTTGATGCAGCAGGACTTGGCCGCCTCGCTCGAACTGATCGCCGAGCATGGCCCCACCGCTTTCTATGAAGGCGAGATCGCCCGGAAGCTGGTCGCCGACATGGAGGCGCAAGAGGGTCTGATTACCCTGGATGACTTGAAAAATTACCGGGCGGTGGTCCGCGCGCCGGTCCGAGGTGCGTATCGAGGTTATGAGATTGCGTCCATGCCGCCGCCCAGTTCCGGCGGCGTGCATTTAATCCAGTTGCTCAATATGCTCGAAACCTGGCCGTTGGCCGAACTCGGCCACAACAGCGCCGCGACGATCCATCGGATGGCCGAGGCGATGAAACTGGCCTATGCCGACCGCAGTGAGTATCTGGGTGATCCGGATTTCGTAACCGTGCCGGTCGCTGGGCTGACTTCGAAGGCTTACGCCAGGGAACTGGCGTCCCGCATCGATCTGGAGCGGGCGCGGCCGGCGGCGGAGATCAAACCCGGTCAGCCGCAACGTCACGAGAGCGAGCAGACCACCCATTACTCGGTGCTGGATCGGGACGGCAACGCGGTCGCGGTCACCTACACCCTGAATTTTCCCTATGGCTCCGGCATCGTCGTCGCCGGCACGGGCATCCTGCTTAATAACGAGATGGACGATTTCGCCGCCAAGCCGGGCGTGCCCAATGCCTATGGGTTGATCGGCGGCGACGCCAACGCGGTCGGCCCCGGCAAGCGGCCGCTCAGCTCGATGACGCCGACCCTGGTGTTCCAGAACGGGCGGGTGGTGTTGGTGACCGGCAGTCCGGGCGGCAGCCGCATCATTACCACGGTGCTGCAAATTTTGCTGAACGTCGTCGACCACCGGATGAACATCGCCGAGGCCACGGTCGCGCCGCGCGTACACCATCAATGGTTGCCGGATGAGTTGCGGGTCGAGGAAGGACTCAGCCCGGACACCGTGCGATTGTTGGAGAAGCTGGGTCATCGGGTCGTCATCCAGGAGGCGATGGGCTCGACCCAGAGTATCGCCCGCGGGCCGGAGGGTCTGTATGGCTTTCCCGATACCCGCCAACCCGGCGGGCAGGCAGCGGGTTATTGAGGTGCGATGGCTGAAATAGGATCGACGAACCGGTCTCCCTCCGAATGGTTCGGGTTATCGATTGAACCGCTTCATCCCCGTGAGTAGACTGCCCCAATGAGTTTGGCAGCCGTTGTTTTTCCGCCGATCTTGCCCGCTTCGAGCCTATCGGATGCGGCCCCCACAACCATGAATGCCGTGACGCAGTCTCTGGAAACGCCACCTTGAACGCCGACTTTCAACGCATCAAACGCCTGCCGCCTTACGTCTTTAACATCGTCAACGAGCTGAAGGCGCAGGCGCGCGCGCGCGGCGAGGACATCATCGATTTCGGCATGGGTAACCCCGACCAGCCGACGCCGAAGCACATCGTTGAGAAACTGGTCGAGGTGGCCCAGCGCGACGATACTCATCGGTATTCCGTGTCGCGCGGCATCCCGCGCCTGCGGCGGGCCATCTGCCAATGGTATCGGACTCGCTACGACGTCGCGCTTGATTTCGAGAGCGAAGCCATCGTCACCATTGGTTCCAAGGAAGGTCTGGCGCACCTGGCGCTGGCCACCATGGGGCCGGGCGACGCCGTGCTGGTGCCCAATCCCGCTTATCCCATCCATCCCTACGGCTTCGTCATCGCCGGCGCCGACATCCGGCACGTGCCGCTGGCGCCGGGGGTGGACTTCTTCGCCGAACTGGAAAAGGCGATCCGGGATTCCTGGCCACGGCCCAAGATGTTGGTTCTGAACTTCCCGGCCAATCCCACCACGCAATGCGTCGAGCTGGACTTCTTCGAAAAAGTAGTGGCCATCGCCCGCGAGCATGAGATCTGGGTGATTCACGATCTGGCCTACGCCGATCTGGTGTTCGATGGCTACGTCGCCCCCTCGATCCTGCAAGTGCCGGGCGCCAAGGAGATCGCGGTCGAATCCTTCACCCTGTCCAAGAGCTACAACATGCCCGGTTGGCGGGTCGGTTTCATGTGCGGTAATCCCACGTTGATCGCGGCGCTGGCCCGGATGAAGTCCTATCTCGATTACGGGATGTTTACCCCGATCCAGGTCGCCGCCATCGCCGCTCTGGAAGGCCCGCAGGACTGCGTCGCCGAGATCCGCGATCTGTACCGCAAGCGCCGCGACGTGTTGTGCGACGGCTTGACCGCGCTGGGCTGGCCGGTCGCCAAACCCAAAGCCACCATGTTCGTCTGGGCGCCGATTCCGGAACCGTACCGCGAACTCGGTTCGTTGGAGTTCTGCAAAAAACTGCTGGCCGAAGCCAAGGTCGCGGTCTCGCCCGGCATCGGCTTTGGCGAATACGGCGACGACCACGTCCGCTTCGGTCTGATCGAAAACGAGCACCGCACCCGGCAGGCGCTGCGCGGCATCCGCGAGATGTTTCGCAAGGATCGCCAGGATCTCCCGGTCCCGCCGTTGGCGCGGGCGCTGGGGTAATCAACGTAGATCGTAATGATCAGTGGATAACCAAACCATGAGTCCATTCCCTCCGGTCAAGATCGGCCTGCTCGGCCTGGGCACGGTCGGCGGCGGCGTCACCCACGTTCTGGCGCGCAACGCCAAGGAAATCAGCCGCCGCGCCGGGCGCGAGATCGTCATCACTCATGCCGCCGCCCGCAATCTGGGCGCCACCACCGCCAACACTGCCGGCATGAAGCTGACCGGCGAAGCGCTCGAAGTGGTCGATGATCCCGAAGTTGCGGTCATCGTTGAACTGATGGGCGGTTACGAGCCGGCGCGTGGTTTGGTGCTGCGCGCCTTGGCCAACGGCAAGCACGTGGTCACCGCCAACAAGGCGCTGATCGCCAAACATGGTAACGAAATCTTCGCCGCCGCCCGCGCCAGCGGAATGATGGTCGGCTTCGAAGCAGCGGTGGCCGGCGGCATCCCGATCATCAAGGCCATCCGGGAAGGGTTGGCCGGCAATCAGTTGGAATGGGTGGCCGGGATCATCAATGGCACCGCCAATTTCATCTTGACCGGGATGCGCGACCAGGGTCGCGATTTCCCGGACGTGCTGGCCGAGGCGCAGGCATTGGGTTATGCCGAGGCCGACCCGAGTTTTGATGTCGATGGCGTCGATGCCGCCCACAAGCTGACCATTCTGGCCTCGATCGCGTTTGGCATTCCGCTGCAATTCGACCAAGTCTACATCGAAGGCATCCGGGGCATCACCCGCGAGGATGTTGCCTACGCGCGCAAGTTCGACTACCGCATCAAACATCTGGGCATCGCCCGCCGCGACGCGCGCGGCATTCAGCTACGGGTCCATCCGACCCTGATCCCGCACCGGCAGTTGCTGGCCAATGTGAACGGTGTGATGAATGCGGTGCTGGTCAAGGGCGACGCGGTCGGCCAGAGCCTGTACTACGGCGCAGGTGCCGGGGCCGAGCCGACCGCTTCAGCGGTGGTGGCCGATCTGGTCGATGTGGTGCGCACCTTGACCACCGATCCGGAGAACCGGGTGCCGCATCTGGCCTTCCAACCGGACGCGCTATCCGATCTGCCGGTCTTGCCGATGGCCGAGGTGGAAACCGCCTATTACCTGCGGTTGCAGGCCCTGGATCGTCCCGGAGTGCTGGCCGATGTGACCCGCATCCTCGCCGACCGCGACATCAGCATCGAGGCGATCCTGCAAAAGGAACCCGCCACCGCCGCCAGCCATGTACCGATCATTTTGTTGACGCACCGGGTTCGGGAGCAACGGATGAACGAGGCCATCGCCGCCATCGAGGCGCTGGACAGCATTCGGGCGGCGGTGACGCGCATCCGGCTGGAACATCTCGATCCGGATTGAGCGGCTGTCGAAAGCTCCCCTCTCAGTAGCCTCGCAACCACTCCGGCCGCAAGCGCAAGCCGCCGGCCAGCGCCATCTGTAACTGAGTTAGCAGCGCATCCTGGTCCTGGGGTAGGACGCCCGCCAGCGCCAGAGCGTTGGACGCATGGTTGGAGCGGAACACCAGCGGCGCGGGCGGCGCGAGCCGCTCGATCAGCCGGACCTGTTCCGCCAGCAGCGCCCGGTCGTCCTGGGGCTGGAAGGGTTCGCGGAACTTGCGGTGAAATTCCTCCTCGATCGAGGGATCGATCATCAATTGCAGGGTGGACAGATAATCGATCTCCACCCGGTTGACCAGATCGGCGGTGGCGTCGATATGCTCCCGCCAGTAGGTCTGGCCGCCGAGTCCGAGAATCACCGTGGCGGAAATCCGCAGGCCGGCCTGTTTGGCCTTGGTCAAGCCGGTGACCATCGCGTCTGGCGTCGCGCCCTTGGTGATGCGCTTGAGCAGCTCCGCCGAACCGGTCTCGATGCCGTAGTACAACAGGGTCAAGCCGTGTTCCCGCAACTGGGTCAGTTCGTCCACCGACTTCTTGAGCAGGTTGGCCGGCAGGGCGTAGCTGGACGCCCGTTCCAGGCGGGGAAACGCGGCGTGTAGTGCATCGAGCACGGCGAGCAGGTGTTCGGTCGGCGCGGCCAGGGCGTCGCCGTCGGCCAGAAACACCCGGCGCACGCCGGGATAGGCCCGCGCCATCGCCCGAATTTCCTCCCGAACCTCTTCCAGCGGGCGCACGGCGTAGTGCTTGGTCCGGTACATCGAGCAGAAGCTGCACCGGTTGAAGCTACAGCCCAGCGTAACCTGCAAAATAAAGCTGTCCGCCTCGGACGGTGGCCGCCACAGCGGCAGGTCGTAATCGATCAGCATGGCGATCATCTCTCCGCGCTACGTGCGCCTATCGTCAAATCGACCCGGTCGATTTCGAGGGTGATTTCGACGACGACTCGGCTCGCGTCGGCCAACTTATCATGGGACATTCTGTCGGGCAGTGTACCACGGGGCAAGTTTCCAGGACTCGCTGGAATGGGAGCGCCGAATAGCCGGGTCAGGGACCGACGGGGCGCGGGGCCGATGGCTTGGCCGGAGGTCCCGCGT
>DAIRDI010000052.1:0-14076 GCA_036796235.1 Candidatus Competibacteraceae bacterium
CCCAGCCCTGGACGCGCGCGACCGGAAGGCCCGGATGGCGGCCGAGGATTATGGCGTCCTCTCCGAACGATTGACCCGTGGGCAACTCGATCGGATTCAGCCCGGCCTTTCGCCAGCGGCGATCGGCGCGATTCATTGGCAAAACTCCTGGACGGTGACCTCTCCAGGCGATCTGGTTCTGGCTTATGCCAAAGCGTTCGCCGAGCAAGGAGGGCGTTGGTTGCAGGCGAAGCTGCGAGGCGTGGCGCCCGCCGCAAGCGGCTGGCGCGTGACGACCGATGAGGGCATTCATACAGCGGCTGAAGTCGTCATCGCCCTGGGTCCATGGTCGGGGCGGTTCATTAAAATGTTGGACTATAAATTACCATTATTTGTCAAACGTGGTTATCATATGCATTATATTCAGCCGGAAACATCTCGATTGCGCGCCTGGATCATGGATGCGGAAAAAGGCTACTTGCTGGAACCGATGCAAGCGGGTATTCGCCTGACCACCGGCGCCGAACTGGCGAATCTGGACGCGCCGCCCCATTACGGTCAACTGGATGCGGCTGAAAAGGTCGCCCGCAAACTTTTCCCGATAGGTGAGCGGGTGGAAACGTTACCCTGGAAAGGCGCTCGTCCCTGCACGCCGGACATGAAACCGATCATTGGTCCCGCGCCGAAACACGCTGGTCTCTGGTTTGCCTTCGGGCATGGTCATCAGGGATTTACCCTCGGCCCCGCGACCGGCCGTCTGCTGGCCGAGATGATGGCGGGCGAGCCCCCGGCGATCGACATGACACCCTTCCGGGTCGAGCGTTTTTGCTCTTAACCCGGCCAGACCGACCTTGACACGAACGAAGCCGAGCGCCATCTTTATCCAATTTTAAGGCAGGTATATAATATAAGTTATACCTCGCATCACGGGCATCGAGCGTGAGTCCGCGCGATGGAATTTCCTAGAGAGGATGCTGTTTATCTGGGATCTGGCGCCCAGATTGCCAGTAGGAGCCCAAACCAAGTTACAGAACCGTTCGCGCGTGGTTCGGACCGGCGGCGTGTGGGGAAGACGACCGACCACAGGGAAATGCTGTATGGTCAGGCGGCTGCGCGTGAATGAGATTTCAGCATGAATATGGCTTCATGGACCTTCATTAGAAAGCTGGCGCTTCGTTTGTTCGGAGTACCCGGGGTGTTGC
Organism: Candidatus Competibacteraceae bacterium; assembly: GCA_036796235.1. Classification (GTDB taxonomy): domain Bacteria; phylum Pseudomonadota; class Gammaproteobacteria; order Competibacterales; family Competibacteraceae; genus REEE01. The sequence goes on from DAIRDI010000052.1 coordinate 1,182, forward strand.
TGGGTCTCTGGCTGGGACATACCTCTATCGCGCATTCCCAGGAATGGATCTACACCGTCCGTCCCAGTGACAACCTATGGAATATCACCGCCGATCATCTGACGCGCATGGACTACTTGCCGCGGTTGCAAGCGTTGAATCAGTTGGCCGATCCTTACCGGCTGCCGCCGGGGATGAAACTCCGTATCCCCGTCGCCTGGCTCAAGGCTCGCCCTACGGCGGCCCGGATTCTCAGCACCCAGGGCGATGTGACAGCCAGGATTGCCCTGTCCGGCCGAACGGTCGCGGTGACCCCCGACTTTTTGCTGCATGGCGGCGACGAGATCCGTACCGGTTCCGACGGCAGCGCGACCGTGGAATTTGGCGATGGCTCCCGCGTGTTGGTGCAGGCGAATGGCGCTCTGGTCATGGATACCTTGAGCGCCTATGGCGATGCTCGCACGGTCGATACCCGTCTCCGCTTGCGGCAGGGCCGCGTGGACAATCGGGTGACCACCCGGCGCGGTTCCCGAACCCGCTACGAAATCCTCACGCCCGCCGCTTCTTCGGCCGCGCGCGGCACCCGTTATCGGCTGGCCATGAATGCCGTCGATGGGACCGCGCGCGCGGAAGTGCTGGAAGGGGCGGTGGAAATCCGCGGCGCACGCAAAACCCGAACCGTGACCGAGGGCTTCGGCGCCCTGGCCGAAACCGGAAAACCGCCGGCGGCGCCTGTCCCGTTGCTAGCGCCGCCAGCCACCGACGCTCTACCCCCGGTCGTAACGCGCTCGCCGATTCAGTTGAGTTTTCCGGCGGTCGAGGGTGCGACGCTTTATCGCGCGCAAATCGCGCCGGACGAACGATTCGAGACCCTGCTGTTCGATGCCGTCGCAACGGCGCCGGTCGTGCGCGGTCCCGATCCGCCGGATGGCGATTATGTCTTGCGCGTCCGCGGCATTGATGCCAAGGGCTTGGAGGGACGCGACGCGGAGCATCGTTTTCGCCTGCACGCCCGTCCCGAACCCCCGTTTCTCATCCAGCCGGCCGATCGAAGCGCGGTCCTCGACCATGCCTTGTTCTTCGAATGGGCGGAGCCGCAGAACGCCGCGGCCTATCATTTTCAATTGGCCGGGGACGAAGGCTTCACGGCGCTGTTGTCCGACCTGCCGAAGCATGCCCGGTCTCGCCTGACGCTGGATCGGGCGTTGGAGCCGGGCCGCTATTTCTGGCGGGTGGCCACCCACGACGCGACCGGCCGGGTAGGACCGTTCGGCGATCCGCAATCTTTCCGGCTGCAAGCGACGCCAAAGTTGCAGGCGCCCGAGGTCGACGCCCACGCCATGACCCTTCGCTGGAGCGCGGGCCTGCCGGGCCAACAGTATCAATTCCAACTGGCCAAGGATCTCCAGTTTGAAGTCGTGATGGTCGACCGACGGGTCTCCGAACCGCAATTAACCATCCCCAGACCCGAATCCGGCTTTCATTACCTTCGTATGCGGACTATCGACGCCGATGGTCACGTAGGACCCTATGGCCCCACGCAGCGAATCACCGTCCCACCAGAAAACCACTGGCCACTGCTGTTCTTAACCATTCTGGGACTAATTCTGGTCTTATGATCGGATGGTTGCGTCGCCATCTCTCTTTGTTTGAAAAAACCGGCCTGGCGCTGGCGCTCGTCCTGCTGGCCCTTGCGCTGAGTCAGACGGGCTGGTTGAACCGCTGGGACCTGCTGATCTACGACTGGAATTTGTCGTGGAGGTCGCGGGCGCCCGCCTCGGACATCGTCATCGTCGCCATCGACGAGCAGAGCCTGCGGGACATGGGGCGCTGGCCATGGTCGCGCCACGTTCACGCCGAACTGGTGCGCAAACTCGCGGAGGCCGGCGCGAGGGCGGTGGCGTTGGATATCGTGTTTGCCGAACCCGATCTTACCGAGCCTACGGCCGACCAGACACTGGCTGCCGCGCTGGCCGATTACGGCCGGGTGGTATTGCCGGTGCTCAACGAGCAGACTCGGCTACACGGCCAATTGATAGAAACATTACCGATTCCAACACTCGCGCACGCCGCCGCCCGACTGGGGCACGTCGACTTAGAGCTGGATCAGGACGGCATTGCCCGTAGCGTTTATCTGAAAGCGGGTCTCGGTTCACCACATTGGTCGACCCTGACCCTGGCGCTGCTGGAAGCGGTCGATCCCGGAGCCTGGCAACGGTTGCCAGGCCAACGGGCTCCGCCGTCTCCCTCGATGGTTTCCAGCGCCTGGCAGCGCGACTACCGCATCCTGATCCCCTTTGCCGGCCCACCCGGACACTTTCAGCAGGTGTCCTATCACGATGTGCTCCGCGGTCACTTCACTCCACCGGTATTTCATGATCGCTGGGTCCTGGTCGGCGTTACCGCCGTCGGTTTGGGCGATGCCTTGCCGACCCCGGTTTCCGCCCAGGCGCAACCGATGTCGGGGGTGGAATTCAACGCCAACATCCTGGATGCCTTGCTGCGCGGAATGACGATCCAGCCGGTATCCCAAAGCAGCTTCATGGCTATGACCGCGTTTCTGGTCTTGCTCCCATTGGTGATGTACGCGGTTTGTCCGCCAAGTTGGACGCTGCCATTGGCCGGTTTGATGCTGTTGTTAACGCTCGTCGTCAGTTTTGGGCTGCTGCAGATCTCGCAGCGCTGGTTTCCACCGGCGGCGGCGCTATTGGCGCAGGGACTGAGTTGTCCGTTGTGGGTCGGGTGGCGCTGGCGGCAGGCGCGGCGCGCGCTGCTCGTGGAGCAGGAGCGCGCTCGGGTGACCCTGCATTCCATCGGCGACGCCGTGGTGGTCACGGATGTCCATGGCTGCGTGGAATATTTGAACCCTACCGCCGAGTCTTTGCTGGGCTGCGCGCAAGGGACGGTACAAGGCCAACCGCTGGGTGCGATTTTCCGCCTCGCCAACGACCCCGATCATCGCTCCCAGTTGGATCTGGCCGCGTTGTGCCTGCGCAAGAACCAGTTGTCCCGGTTGCCCGAGAACGGGGTGCTGGTGAGTCGCAACGGCCGGGAATACGTCGTGCGGGCTTCGGCGGCGCCGATCCACGACCCACGCGGGCGGGTATCAGGCGCGGTCGTTGCGTTCAGCGACATCACCGAGACCCACCGGCTGACCCAACAAATGACGTACCAGGCCACGCACGACGCGTTAACGCGGTTGCCGAACCGTCTTTTGCTACAGGATCGGCTCAAGCGCGCCATCGCTCATGCGCGCCGTACGGGCCAAAGTTTCGCGGTGATGTGCATGGACTTGGATCACTTCAAGAAAGTGAACGACGGCTTGGGCCACACCGCGGGGGATAGACTGCTGCGGGCAGCGGCAAACCGCCTGCTGGCCTGCGGCCGGGGAGAAGACACCATAGCGCGGTTGGGCGGCGACGAATTTGTCATCGTGCTGGAAAATCTGCGCCGGGAAGACCATGCGGCGGGGTTCGCGCGCAAGATCCTGGAAGCGCTCGTCCCCGCCTTCCAAATTGACAACCATGAATGTTTCATCACCGCCAGTATCGGCATCAGCCTGTTTCCCAAGGACGGCGAGGATGTGGAAACCCTCCTGAAGAATGCCGACATCGCAATACATCGCGCCAAGGACAATGGTCGCGATACGGTCCAATTCTATAGCCAGGACATGCACGTTCGCGCCTTGGAGCGACTGACTCTGGAACAAAGCCTGCGCTACGCCCTGGAACGCCAGGAACTGGAATTGTACTACCAGCCGCAGATGGATCTCCGCCATGGCCGGATCATCGGCGTTGAGGCGCTACTACGCTGGCGACATTCCCGGCGCGGGTTGATATCGCCGACGGAATTCGTGCCACTGGCCGAAGAAACCGGTTTGATCGAGGCGATCGGCGAGTGGGTGCTCCGAACCGCCTGCCGGCAGGCCAGTGCGTGGCAAAAAGAAGGACTTCCACCGCTGCGGATGGCGGTCAATCTGTCTCCCCGCCAGTTTTTGCGGCCCGGCCTCGTCGAAATGGTCGTCCGGATCCTGGAGGAAACCGAACTGGAACCTCGCTATCTCGATTTGGAGATTACCGAGGGATTGCTCATGAAGAATGTGGAGGGCAGTATCGTTACCCTGCACGCGCTCAAGCGGATCGGGGTCCATCTGTCCATCGACGACTTTGGCACCGGGTATTCTTCGCTGAGTTATCTAAAGCGTTTCCCGATCGACCAATTGAAAATCGACAGGTCTTTCGTCAGCGACATTATTGGTAATCAGGACAATACCGCGATTGCCCTGGCGGTCATCGCCATGGCGCACAGCATGCGGTTGAAGGTGATCGCCGAGGGGGTGGAAAATCCGGCGCAGTTGGCTTTCTTGCAGCAACACCGGTGCGATGAAATGCAGGGCTACTACTTATGTCGTCCGGCCCCGGCGCGACAAATCAGCGCGCTGTTAAGGGGAGAATCATCGAGCGCGGCGCTTCAGGACCCCAATAGCCGGCGGTCGATTGGGTAGTCACCCAAGGCGCGCCGATCGGCGCGCGTTACCCGGTTTAGACTGACAACACCCGACCCCGCACGGCCTGTAGAATCCGCCGACGCAGTTCGAGCCAGCCAAATTGCTCGGCCAGTTCGGCGATGACCGACAAGCGCTCCCAGGACCACTCGACCATGACCGGATCGGTCGGCGCGCCGGCGTCGGCCAGCAAGCGGTCGGTCAGATGATTCAGGAAGCGGTGCATCTCGGCGACTGCGTCTTGTAACCGCACGGCTGGAGCGGCGGCCTCGAGATGCGTGGTGAGCCGGTACAGCAAGCCCAGTTGCCGCAGGCGGCCCACGAACAGTTGCCGCCCCTGCTCCAACGCCGGGGCGCCGGCTTCAGCGGGATGCGCCTCATGCCGGATCTGCTGCACCAGCTCCCGGCCGATCATTCGCCCGAGCCGGCGGAGATTGCCGAAAAATTCGGTCACCACCACACCCCCTGGGTGCGTCGCCTCGACCGTGGCGGGCTCGCCGCCTTCGAGCAACCGTTCCACCAACACAATCAATTCCTCGATCTCGACCAACAGGCTGGCCACCCCGAATCGCGCCAAGGGATCGCGACGGTCGAGAAACTGGCGAATCAGCGTGTTGACCTTACCCATCACCTGATTGGCAAACAGCAGCAACATCTGCCGAACGCCGCACCCCTCGACCGCCGCGCCCAACTCCTCCAAGGCCAGTTGCAACAGGTCCAACCGCATGAAATCGGCGGAAATTCGCAACAGTTGGGGACTATCATCGTCGAACAGCAAGCGGTTCAAGGTATTCGCATAAGCCAGGAAACCACCGCTTAATTCCTGGATGAGAACAGCGCGCCCCAGGTCCGCCGCGGGTCCGGCGTCCAACCGATGCCCGGCGTTCCGCAGCACGACGAACAGGCGCACCTGTTCCAGCCAATCCCCGCGGGCATCCCGAAGCACTCGGCCCGGCGCCGGCGCGGCGCGGCGAATCAGCTCGACCAGAGCCGCCAGGAGTTCCCCTTCAAAAACCGCCCGCAACCGTCGGGCTTCAGAGGAATGAGAGGCGGAAGCGGGCGGTACGGATGATTCCGCCTCCGCGAACCAAGCAACCAGGTTATCTTGGATCTCCTGAAGCCGCCGCCCCGTGGTCCGCTCGGTCAAACACTCCCGCACCAGGTTTGTCAGTCGCTCCACGCGCTGTTGCCCGGCGAGCACGACAGTACGCTCCCCATCGCTCGCGGCCGGCGGGAGGATCGACCGTGGGAACCGCCTTCCCGACGCCACCACCGTGGCTTCGTGCATGGCGCTTCGGGCTTGACGCAGCGCCGCCGCGAACTCGCGGGCGTTGGCGAAGCGCTGTTCGCGATCCTTGGCCAACGCCCGGCGCAGGATGGGATCGAAAACCGCTGGCAACGCTCGCCTAACCGCTGAAGGCGGCGGCGGGTCTTCACACAGCACGCACTGCATCAACGTCGCCAGCGAGTCGGCGGTGAACGGCTTCTGGCCGGTCAGCAGAAAATAGAGCACGACGCCGGCCGCGAAGAGATCGGCGCGGCCATCCAATGGTTCGCCCCGCAGTTGTTCCGGCGCCATGTAGGTGGGCGACCCCAGCAAATCACCTGTCTGAGTCAGTTCCGAACCGCCGACGTGCGCGATGCCGAAATCGGTCAGGACCAAGGTGTAATCCTGGCGCACCAAAATGTTGGCGGGTTTGATATCGCGGTGAATCACGCCCTGACCGTGGGCGTAGGCCAGTGCGTTTAGGATTTGCAGCAGGATGGCCAGACTCATCCCCAGCGGCAGTTCCGGGCGCTGTTCCAACAGCCGTCCGAGCTCCTGACCAGGGATCAGATCCATCACCAGATAAAGAGTCTCGTCCTGCTCGCCGTACTCCCGCACGCGGACGATGCGGGGATGCCGCAGACGCCGGCCGATGTCGGCTTCCTGGTGGAAGCGCGCCAGGATCGAGCGACGCTCCGGCCCCACCAGCAGTTCGGTGCGCAAGGTCTTGATCGCCACCGGTTCGTCATGGTCGCCGCCGACTCCCCGATAGACGACGCCCATGGCCCCGCGTCCCAGCAACGCTTCAATCCGATAAGCGCCAAGCGTCTGGCCGGCTCGCAGCATGGTCCCATTGTCCTGTGGCGATGGCGCCGGTGGTCGGCGCCGTCAGGCGAGCGCGGCGACGGCCTCGGCCACGGTGGTATGAATCGCAAAGATCGCTGAGAATCCGCTGATGTCGAATACTTCGCGGACGTTTTCCCGCAACGCCGCCAGCGCCAGCCGCCCGCCGCCACCGCGGTTGTGCTTGGCCGCCACCAGCAATACCCGTAGTCCCGCGCTACTGATGTACTCCAGCGCCGCGCTATCCACCACCACGGCTCCGCTTTGCTCCAAGGCCGCCAGCAGGCGGGTTTCAAACGCGCGGCAACTCAGGCTATCCAGCCGGCCGACAGGTTCCAGAATAATGACATCGCCTTGACGTTGTTCCTTAATTTCCATGATCACCCCTCGATTCGCTCTGTGGAAAACGATGGCCCCGACCGTTCGGCGCGCTCCGTCTTCAGGCTTAAACCACGCGCGCGGTGAAATCGTGACTGGCCAGGGTGAGAGTCAACACGTCGCCCGATCGCAGCGGACCAACGCCGGCTGGAGTACCAGTCAATACCACATCCCCAGGCCGCAAGGTGAAATGCGTGGAGATATAGGCCATAAGTTCAAAAATTCCGACCATCATCAGACGGGTATTGCCCTGCTGGCGCAACTCGCCGTTCGCGCGCAACGCCAGTTCGGCCGCCTGAGGATCGGGCAGCGCTTCGGGGACGAGAAAAGGCGAAAGCGGGCAGGAACCATCGAAGGCTTTGGCGATTTCCCAGGGATGGCCTTTCTTCTTCAACTCGTTTTGCAGGTCGCGCAGGGTCAGGTCCAGGGCGATGCCGTAACCGGCCACGGCCTGTCGCGCGGTCGCGGCGTCGGCTTGCCGTAATTCCCGACCGACCAACACCGCCAGTTCCACTTCGTGCTGGCATTCGCCCCGCCCCCGCGGCAACTGGATCGGTTGATCCAGCCCGACCAGCGCGGTGGCCGGTTTCATGAACAGGATCGGGGCTTCCGGAACGGCGTTGTTCAGTTCGCGGATGTGTTCGAGATAGTTGCGGCCGACGCAGACCACCTTACCGACTGGCAGATTCAAAGGCCCGCCCGCCAGATCGCAATGCCGATACGTCACGGTATTCCCCACTTGTTATGGATACGCGGCGATTGTCGAGGAAAGGGAGAATCAGGTCAAAGGGGAAAGGCTCAAGGCTCGAGGTTTGAGAGGAAAGAGGGGGAACAGCGTGGAGGAGCCGGCTTCCGACCGGCTCGTCAGGTTGATGGACAGGCGTCGTTCAGTGCGTGAAATAGGTAGTGGCGATCTGGTCATGCACGTCACCGAGCCCGATCTGGAGTCGGTCGATGAATGCGTGCAACTCCTCGTGGACCAGCGCCGGAACCGCGGCGGCGTTCAGTCGTTGCTTGAGCGCGGCGACGCCGGCCAGCGGCACGGTGTTTCTCGGCAACTCCCGCAGGCAGATTTCCAGTTGTTTCAGGCAACAGGCCACGGCGCGCGGAAAACACTCATCCTGCAACAGAAATTTGAGCACGTCCGGCCCGCCGACCCGCAGCCGCACCTGCTGGCGGTACATCTGGTAGGCGCTGAGCGATTTCAACACGCTCATCCATTGAATGCTCTCAAAGGGGTCCTGCTCTTCCCGTTCGGGAGTCGTCTGGGTCTGGATCTGGGTCTGGGTCTGGATCTGGGTCTGGGTCTGGATCTGGGTCTGACCGCTGTCGAATGCATCGGGAGTCATGGGCACCGGCTGCCCGGCGCGCGCCAGTAGATTGGCCGAACGCACGTCCAGGATCCGGGTGGTCATGTCGGCCCGTTCCAGATAACGGCCCAACCTTACGAAATCATAAGCGGCGGTGCGGCTCATGGCTCCAGCCAACAAGCCGTTGATCTGCTGCGCACCCTGGATGACCCGACGCAGGAATTCGAAACGGCCGCGCCGGGAGGGAACATGATCGCGGGCATAGATATACAATCCGTTGATCTGCTCCCACGCCTCCGGAGGCACGGTATCGCGTGTGGTGCGCAGGTTTTCGCGGGCGGCGGCCAGACTGGAAATGATCGAACTGGGATGGTCGCGATCGCTGATTAAAAACTTGACCACGTTACTTTGGTCGGCCAGCCGGTTCGGGTCTTTTTCGAAAAACAGTTTCTCGGCCCCGACGATGAAGATCAGCGGCAGCCAACCAAAGGTGGTGTTGCGCGGTAGATCCAGCAACAGGTTGCTATTGACATTGATCAACCGGGCGGTGTCTTCGGCCCGCTCGATTTGGCGGGCCATCCAATAGACGTTCTGAGCGACGCGCGACAACATGGTTAGAGTCCCTCGGTATCCACGATCCAGGTATCTTTACTGCCGCCCCCCTGCGAGGAATTGACGACCAGCGAACCTTTTTTGAGCGCCACCCGGGTCAGCCCGCCGGTGGTGACATGGATGTTGGGTCCCGACAGGATGAACGGACGCAAGTCCACATGTCGTGGCTCCATCCGGTCGTCGCACAGGGTCGGCGAGGTGGACAGCGCCAAAGTCGGCTGGGCCATATAGTTACGGGGGTCCTTCTGGATCAGTTCGGCAAAGCGTTTGTGCTCGGCCGGAGTGGCGTGCGGTCCGACCATCATCCCGTAACCGCCGGATTCGTTGGCCGGCTTGACCACCAACTCGTTCAGATGGGCCAACACGTAATTCCGGTCTTTTTCCCGCATGCACAGATAGGACGGCACATTGGGAATCAGCGGGTCCTGGTCGAGATAGTACTTGATGATGTCCGGCACGAAGGCGTACACGACCTTGTCATCGGCGACGCCGGCGCCCGGCGCGTTGGCCAGCGCGACCTTACCCTTGCGCCAGGCGCGCATCAATCCCGGCACCCCCAGCGCCGAATCGGGCCGGAACACCTCGGGGTCCATGAACAGGTCGTCGATCCGCCGGTAGATCACGTCCACCCGTTCCAATCCTTCAATAGTGCGCATGTAAACGCAGTCGTCATCATCGACTTCCAGGTCGCTGCCCTCGACCAGTTCCACGCCCATCTGCTGGGCGAGATAGGAATGCTCGAAATAGGCGGAATTGTAGATGCCGGGGGTGAGCACCACTACGGTGGGATGGTCGCCGGGACGCGGCGACAGCGCGGCCAGCATGTCGTAGAGCCGCAGCGCATAATCGTCCACCGGCTGGATGCGCTGATGCTCGAACAGTTCCGGGAAAACGCGCTTGGTTACCACCCGGTTTTCCAGCATGTAGGACACCCCGGACGGAACGCGCAGGTTGTCCTCCAACACGTAAAGCGTACCGTCCTGGTCGCGCACCAGATCGCTGCCGCAAATGTGCGCCCAGACCCCGTGGCGGGGATTGATGCCCACGCACTGCGGCCGGAAGTTGACCGACTGCGCCAGCACCTCGGCGGGAAACACCCCGTCCTTGATGACTCTCTGGTCGTGATACAGGTCGTCGACGAACAAGTTGAGCGCCTGGACCCGCTGTTTCAGGCCGGCCTCGGCGCGATCCCATTCGTGCTTGGGGATGATGCGCGGCACGATGTCGAACGGCCAGGCTCGGTCGATGCTGCCACCCTCGGTATACACGGTGAAGGTGATGCCCATCACCAGAATAGCGAGTTCGGCGGCGGTCTTGCGCTCTTGCACTTCCTCGTCGCTCAGGGAAGCCAGGTATTCGCAGAGCGTGCGAGCCGCGGGGCGAGGTCCGGTCGCACTGTCGATGAGTTCGTCGTAGAAACCCGGCGCGGCGTACTGTTGCCACTCGATGGTCATCATCGTGGTCCTTGGGGTTGGGGCATTCGTTCGGCATGGGATTGGGGCTTAGCAAAATGCAAGCCAAGCGCTCGGTTATTTTAACTTCAAGCGACTGTTTGCAAAGAAGGTCAAGGCGTGGCGTATAGGGAGTAGGAAATCACCAGAAAACTTGCTCTTTGATAGTGCAACCCGTACAGGCGCGCGCTTTTAAGGTGCAAGAAATTGGGGCGCATGGTAGTCGGATTGGGAGAACGGCCACGCTCGCCGCGCGGAACGCAGCTTGCATTGGCCAAGCCCGTTTAATCCCGCATAATGCGCGCCCTAGTTCGTCAGCCGACAGTGAAGGACAGGCCATGGCCATTCGCGTTGCACTCCACCATCACACCACTTATCACTTCGATCGTCCGGTCGGCGTCTCGCCGCATGTGATCCGATTGCGACCCGCGCCGCACACCCGGACTCCGGTGCTGGCCTACTCGCTTAAGATCGAACCGGCGCAACACTTTATCAACTGGATGCAGGACCCGTTCGGCAATTTTCAGGCCCGGTTGGTCTTCCCGGAAAAAGTGCGCAAACTGACGGTGGCCGTGGATCTGGCAGCCGAGATGACGGTCATCAATCCGTTTGATTTCTTCGTGGAAAGTTACGCGGATCAATATCCCTTCGCTTACGAACCCACCCTGCGCCGGGAACTGGCGCCTTATCTGGAAATTGCGGACGAGGGGCCGTTGCTGCGGGACTGGTTGGCCGAAGTGGACCGCGCGCCGGTGCAAATCGTGGATTTTCTGGTCGCGCTCAACGGGCGCTTGAACCGCGATATCACCTATATCATCCGCATGGAGCCGGGGGTACAGAGCTGCGAGGAGACCTTGACCAAGCGCAGCGGCTCCTGCCGGGATTCGGCCTGGCTGCTGGTGCAAATTCTGCGGCATCTCGGATTGGCGGCGCGCTTCGTGTCCGGTTATTTGATCCAGCTCACCGCCGATCTCAAGGCGCTGGACGGTCCCTCCGGTCCTGAAGCCGATTTCACCGATCTGCACGCCTGGGCCGAGGTGTTCGTGCCGGGCGCCGGCTGGCTGGGGCTGGATCCCACTTCCGGGCTGTTCGCCGGCGAGGGCCATATTCCACTGGCCTGCACCCCGACCCCGCCCAGCGCCGCGCCGGTCACCGGCTTTACCGATCAATGCGAAACGACCTTCGATTTCGCCATGAAAGTCACCCGCATCCATGAGGACCCGCGGGTCACCAAGCCCTACAGCGAAGAACAGTGGGCGCGGATCGAGCAACTCGGTCGGGCGGTGGACGCGCAACTGCGCACCGGCGACGTGCGGTTGACCATGGGCGGCGAGCCGACTTTCGTGTCGATCGACGACATGGACGGCGCGGAATGGACCATCGCCGCCGTCGGCCCCACCAAGCGCAAACTGGCTGGTCGCTTGTTGAAAAAATTGCGCGACCGCTTCGCGGCGAACGGTTTCCTGCATTACAGTCAGGGCAAATGGTATCCCGGCGAGTCGCTGCCGCGCTGGGCGCTCTCCTGCTACTGGCGCAGCGACGGCCTGCCCTTGTGGCGCGATCCACGCTGGATCGCCGATGATGAGCTCCCGCAAGGCTATGGCCCGGAACAGGCGCAAGCCTTTGCCGTGGAGCTGACCCGGCGGCTGGGCGTGAGCCCCAACCGTCTCATTCCCGGCCATGAGGACGTGTATTACTACCTGTGGCGGGAGCGCACCCTGCCGGTCAACGTGGACCCGCTGAAGTACGACCTCAAGGACGACGAGGAGCGCCGGCGGCTGGCGATCCTGCTGGAGCGGGGCTTGAACGCGGTGACCGGCTACGCGCTGCCGCTGCGCTGGGACTATGCCGCCGACGGCCGCTGGCTCAGCGGACCGTGGATCTTGCGCCGCGAGCATCTGTACCTGATTCCGGGTGACTCGCCGATGGGTTATCGGCTGCCGCTGGCGGCGTTGCCTTGGGTCGGGGAAACCGACCGCGAAGTCCCGCATCCGCAGTCGTTGTTCGAGTTCCGCGCCGCGCTGGGCGACAGTCATGGCGAGGTGACGCGCCGCTACAGTGAGTTCCTGCGCGGTGGCGGCGCGGCGGCGCGCGGCGACTTCCAGGAGCAGCCGGCGACCGACGAAGGTCCGATGATCCATACCTCGCTGTGCGTCGAGCCGCGCGACGGTCATCTGTACGTGTTCATGCCGCCACTGGAACGGTTGGAGCATTATCTGGACCTGCTGGCCTGCGTCGAACAGACCGCCGCCGAGCTGGCGATGCCGGTGTTGGTCGAGGGCTATCCGCCGCCGTCGGACTGGCGACTGCGCAAGTTCGCCGTGACCCCCGACCCCGGTGTGATCGAGGTCAACATCCATCCCGCCCACGACTGGGCGGAGTTGCAACACAATGTCGAGGGCTTGTACGAAGACGCCCGACAGTCGCGACTGGGCACCGAGAAATTCATGCTGGACGGGCGGCATACCGGCACCGGCGGCGGCAATCACGTCACCCTGGGCGGGGCGACGCCGAGCGACAGCCCGTTCCTGCGTCGGCCCGAGCTGCTGCG
>DAIRDI010000053.1:0-14029 GCA_036796235.1 Candidatus Competibacteraceae bacterium
ACGGTGCGGGTGAAGCTCTACAAGGGTAACGTGATCGTGGCCGGCCGCAAGTCGGACGACAGCCTGTTCGACATGAACATCGCGACGTTTGAGGACGATGCGGGCGCTTACGACCAGCAGGATGCCGGAGGGTTCATCAAACTCAACGCCCTGCGGATGCGGATCGCGGCGCTGAAGGGGCGGCGCTGAAGGGCTCCCGCCCCCCTACACGGGTTGATTGCACGGTATCCGTTCGATCCCCTCTTTGAAAAATACACCGACCAAAAGGAGAGTACTTTGGCTAAACCCAACTATCAGTTCGAGAAGCGCCAGAGAGACCTTGCCAAGAAAAAGAAACAGGAAGAGAAAAAACAACGGAAGTTGGACAAGAGCAATGTCTCCCCGGAGGAGACCCCAAATCAGCCCGCCGAGCAGGAATAAAGCTCAGCGCGGTCCTACCCAAGTCGCACATGACCCCGATGCCTGTGGTGAATGGATCCAGAACGGTGACGCGACACGCCGATTTCGCCTCGCGGCATATTTCCCCCCGGCATGTGGACATCTGGCTCCCGCCCGCTTATGAAGCGGCGCCGGAGGTCCGCTATCCGGTGATCTATCTGCACGACGGACAGAATCTCTTCGATCCCGCCTCGTCCTTCATCGGGGTGGATTGGGGGATGGATGAAGCCATGCGGCGCGTGATCCGGGACGAAAACCTGCCGGGCGCCATCCTCGTGGGGATCTGGAACAGTCCGTTGCGGCTGCGGGAATACATGCCCGGCAAGCCACTCTGGAGTCCCGACGGGTCGACCCTTCGGGCCGAGTTCGTGCGAGAGGCCAAGGGCGATCCATTGTCGGACGCCTATCTCAGGTTTCTGATCGAAGAACTGAAGCCTTTCGTCGATGCGACCTACCGGACCTTGCCGGAGCCATCGCATACCTCGATCATGGGGTCGAGCATGGGCGGTCTGATTTCGCTGTATGCGCTGCTCGAGCATCCCGAAATCTTCGGTGGGGCGGGTTGCCTGTCGACCCATTGGCCGATCGGGCGCGAGTTGATGGTGGACGCGCTCGGCGCGGCGTTGCCGGGAGCGGGCCAGCACCGATTGTATTTCGACTTCGGCACCGAGACCCTGGATGCGGCTTACGAACCGTACCAGCACCGGATGGATGAGTGGTTGCGGAAGGCGGGTTATGAGGCCGGCCAGGACTGGGTGACGCGGAAATGTGTCGGCGCGGAACATTCCGAGCGCGCTTGGCGGGCGCGGGTGCATATCCCGTTGGAGTTTCTCTTGCGGCAGTGACCGAACGCTGAGCACCCGCTATTGAGCGAATAAAAAAGCCGGCTTGCGCCGGCTTTGTATTCTAAAAACAGCGTTTGCGTAACGACGCCTTAACATGACAAGGGTTTGGTTTCTCAGACGCACGGTTCAATGCCAAAATACCGATGCCCTCGATCTTGCCAGCAACGCCAGCTTTTTCTGGCTTCAATGACTTGCCATACGCCCTTTGAATCCTTTTTCAACTTGATATCATAACGGTAACCGCTTACTGAATCATCATCCGGGATGTCATCAAATATCAGAATGACAGCATAAGCATAAAAAGAGTCACCTTTGTTTGTTTCTATTGATGCGACGGTGTTTCTGGAGTATGGCTCAAACCAAATCTGAGATATGATAAACAAAGGGTTGTCAATTTCATTTGAGTTGTCGGTCGTTTGAAGTTTATGAGTTATCTGAGTTAATCGATTGTCAAAATCCTGATAGTCAATCAGTCTTGAGTCTTTTATGGGAATTAACAATAAATTATGGCCTGAATTTTCATCGTCTTGAAAATGGCATGATGTTGTCAAAATGAAAAAAAAGACTGTTATCAAAATGTTAAATCGTGAATAATATTTCACAGAGGTTGTCATTATTTACCTCTCATTGCTAGTTTATTTCTAAGTTTTTCTATGTGCGGGACCAAATGATCTCCAGGACAGACTGTGGATTCGCCAGAACGATCAACTTCCCGATGCATTAATAACTGGTTGATGCCGTACTTGTTCTTTAATGCCAATACCAATTTCTCCAGTTTATCTAATTGCTTTGCAGGCGCGTTGCTGCTATAGAACCAATCATCAGCATGATGGTAGTCACCTTGAAGAACTATGCCTATTGCACCCCAGTCGGGATCATTTAATGGTCCTGGATTTTTACCTGTTCCTGCATGACTACCCATAATTTCCAGTGGCCTGCCTTCGTAAATGTCACCTTCTTTATCGATAAAAAAATGATATCCTAAAGCGGCATATCCACGCCCTCGTTGTTTTGTCTCGTTTTCCAACACTGAGTTAGAATTATTCGTGTGATGGACGACTATCTTATCAAGTGTGATCTCCAGTGGAAAAGCGATAACATTATAATAGATCACCTCGTTGCGCCAAATTGGCACCGGAGCACCCCATAATTTTCTACCCTTAATTAATAATCCATCTAAGGAAAATTGACCATGCTCCCAAGGCGCCATCGTGACCACGGCATGACATACTCTACGATCATCGGCCCATGTTTGGGGTTCTTGTGCAACCTTAAAAAATCTCTCGCTCATTTCAATCTCCGTCGTTATCTACTCAATCTGCATTTCAAAAAATGATCTGATTCGATATTTGAAAGGCGCGTGCATTCCTACACCCTATTCTTTCATCTGCTGAATACGTAACATGTCGCTATCCCGGAATCCGTCTTATAACACCATGTTCGGTTACTAGTTCATAGTATGCACCCGTTACTGGGGTGGTCAAGAATTCCTTCCTCCCTCGGGGAAGCGACCGGTAAGAGGTTGCCGAAAAACTACCACTATTAGTTATTGATTTTTTTATTAAAATTTGATGCGGATCTGGCTTGGCGGGTTAGAGTCGGCTGGAAAACAGCTCCAAGATTTTCAAATTAACAGCCCGTTTTATACAAACCCCATCCTCAGCGGTGATGGATCGAGGATCGCAGCGGACCAAGAAAAAAGCCGGCTTGCGCCGGCTTTTTTGGTTAATCAGCGACCATGCTGACTGGGAGAATCAGGCGATCGCCCGCCAAACCTCGGGGGCCTTGCTGACGCGCGCCCCGAATTCCTGGCGTTGACTCTCCAGTTCGGGCGGCAGCTTCTGGGCGAACTTCGTGAAGAAGCCCTTGATCTCTTCGATCTCGCTGGCCGACTCGGCGCGGCTGATGCTGGTGATGGCGTCGAACTGCTCCTTGGAAAAGTCGAGGCCCTGGAAGTCCAGATCCTCAAAGCGCGGCATATAGCCGAACGGGCTTTCCAGGGCGCCGACCTGACCGTTGGTCCGCTTCACGATCCATTCGAGAATGCGCAAATTCTGGCCGAAACCCGGCCAGGCGAATTTGCCGTCCGCATCCTTGCGGAACCAGTTGGTCCGGAACATCTGCGGCAGCTTGAGGCCGGGCGTCTTGCCCATCTTGACCCAATGCGCCCAGTAGTCGGCCATGTTGTAGCCGCAGAACGGCAGCATGGCGAACGGATCGCGGCGGATGGCTTCCTGACCGATCGCCGCCGCGGTGGCTTCCGAACCCATGGTGGCCGCCATGAACACGCCGTGGTTCCAATCGAAAGCCTGATAGACCAACGGGAAGGTCTTGGACAGGCGCCCGCCGAAGATGAACGCCGAAATCGGCACGCCCTCGGGATCTTCCCAAGCCGGGTCGATGGTCGGGCATTGCGCGGCGGGGGCGGTAAAGCGCGAGTTGGGATGCGCGCCCGGCTTGCCGGAATCCGGCGTCCAGTCGTTGCCATGCCAGTCGATGCCGTGCGCCGGGGCTGCCACACCCATGCCTTCCCACCACACGTCGCCGTCGTCGGTCAGCACGACGTTGGTGAAGATGCAATTGGCCTTGATCGATTCCATCGCCATGGGGTTGGAATCGTAGGAGGTGCCGGGCGCGACGCCGAAGAACCCAGCTTCGGGGTTGATGGCGCGCAGCGTGCCATCGGGACGCGGCTTGATCCAGGCGATGTCGTCGCCGACGGTCAGCGCCTTCCACTTGCCGAAGCCCTTGGGTGGGACGATCATGGCCAGGTTGGTCTTGCCGCAGGCGCTGGGGAAGGCCGCCGCGACGTAGGTCTTTTCACCCTCGGGCGATTCGAGGCCCAGGATCAGCATGTGTTCCGCCAGCCAACCCTGGTCGCGCGCCATGACCGAGGCGATGCGCAGGGCCAGGCACTTCTTGCCGAGCAGGGCGTTGCCGCCGTAGCCCGAGCCATAGGACCAGATCTCATAGGTTTCCGGGAAATGCACGATGGCCTTGCGGCTGATTTCCGGCTCGCACGGCCAAGGCACATCCTTCTGCCCTGGGGTCAGCGGCGCGCCGACCGAATGCACGCACGGGATGTAGAAGCCGTCGCTGCCCAAGGCGTCGAGGACCTTGGTGCCGATGCGCGTCATGATGCGCATGTTGACCACCACGTAAGCCGAATCGGTGATCTCGATGCCGATCTGGGCGATGGGGCTCCCGATCGGACCCATGCTGAAGGGGATGATGTACATGGTGCGGCCACGCATACAGCCGGCGAAGCGCTCCTTCAAGGTCGCGCGCATTTCGGCCGGCGGCGCCCAGTTGTTGGTCGGGCCGGCATCATCCTTGGACTCCGAGCAAATGTAGGTGCGATCCTCGACCCGCGCCACGTCGGACGGATGGGACCGGGCGAGATAGGAGTTGGGGCGCTTCTCTGGGTTCAGACGGGTGAATGTGCCGCCGTCCACCATTAACTGGCACAGCCGGTCATACTCCTCTTGCGAGCCATCGGCCCATTCAACCTTGTCGGGCTGGCACAGGGCGACGATCTCATCGACCCATTTCAATAGGTTGGCGTTGCTGGTGCGAGTTGCGCCATCGTGAGTGATTGCCATGTAGGAACTCTCCTCTGGTTTCAGATGTGGGGGTTGAAAAGGCGTCGAACGAGAAGGGGTCGCCGTCGTCCGCGTTGCATCAGGAATTCAAAAAGGTATCAGGAACGGTTTTCATTTTTCGGCGCAAGAATAGCATCAAGCCGCTCGGGATGCCAACCGTTCCGCTGGACACGCAACCCCGGTCCCGCTCAATCCGCAGTAACCGCCGGGGTTCTTGGCCAGATACTGCTGGTGGTAATCCTCGGCGTAGTAGAACAGCGGCGCGGTCTGGATTTCGGTGGTGATCGGGCCGTGACCGGCGGCGCTCAGCGCCTGCTGGTAGGCGACCCGTGAGGCTTCGGCGATGGCTTGTTGTTCGGGGCCGTGACAGTAAATCGCCGAACGGTACTGGGTGCCGACATCGTTGCCCTGGCGCATGCCTTGGGTGGGGTCGTGCGCTTCCCAGAACACCGCAAGCAATTCTTCGTAGGTAATGATTGCCGGGTCGAATACCACTCGCACCACTTCGGTGTGGCCGGTCCTTCCGGAGCAGACTTCCTCGTAATGGGGGTTGGGTGTATGGCCGCCGGCGTAGCCCACCAGGGTCGAGTACACGCCAGTGAGTTTCCAGAAGCGCCGTTCCGCGCCCCAGAAACAGCCCATGCCGAACGTCGCCAGTTCCAGTCCTTCGGGAAAGGGTGGAGTCATGCGGTGGCCGTTGACCGCATGTCGTTCCGCGGTCGGTACCGGCTGGGGGCGGCCGGGCAAGGCGTCTTCGGGGCGAGGCAGGTCGAGCTTGGGTCGAGCGTGGAAGCCGAACATGGCGCAAATCTCCGTAGAGGGATATGCCAGCCTTGACCATGATCCGGCGGTGAGGTTCAAGAGGGCTGGTTGATGAGTTCTACTCGGGAATCTTCGGCGAAAATAGCCATTTCGCCCAGACGATGGTATTCGGCGACCGTCAAGCGGTAGCGATGTGGGGCGCATGATTCCGAGGTATTCGGGATGGTGGGGTTCGAAGTGGTCGCTTCCCAGTCGAGCGTCGCGGTTTTGGGCATGACTTCACCTCTCCGAGTCGGTCAACAATAAAAATCCCCGCAAGCATCACTCACGGGGATTGATCGGGATTAAAGGTGATCCGGCACCGCTCAGGCTGCCAGCTTCACTGTATCAGCGAGCTGCTGATACTCCGGCACCTGATCGAAGTTCAGGTAGCGGTAGATTTCGGCGCCCTTGGTGCTGATCTCGCCCATGTAGCTCATATACTCGTCAAAATCCGGGATCTTGCCCAGCAGCGCGCAGACCGCCGCCAGTTCCGCCGAACTCAGGTACACGTTGGCGCCCTTGCCCAGCCGGTTGGGGAAGTTGCGAGTCGAAGTCGAGACCACGGTCGCGCCGTCGGCCACCCGCGCCTGGTTGCCCATGCACAGCGAGCAGCCCGGCATTTCCATCCGCGCGCCGGCGGTCCCGTAAATCGCGTAGTAGCCTTCCTCGCTCAACTGATGGGCGTCCATCTTGGTCGGTGGGGAAATCCACAAGCGGGTGGGGATGTTGGACTGGCCGGTCAGCACCTTGCCGGCGGCCCGATAGTGGCCGATATTGGTCATGCAGGAGCCGATGAACACTTCATCGATCCGCTCGCCAGCCACCGCCGACAGCGGCTTGACGTCGTCGGGATCGTTGGGACAGGCCAGCAGCGGTTCCTTGATGGTGCTGATATCGATTTCGATCACCTCGGCGTATTCGGCGTCGGCGTCCGGCTCCATCAGCACCGGATTGGCCAGCCATTCCTCCATGCCCTTGATCCGCCGTTCCATGGATTTGGCGTCCTGATAGCCGTTGGCGATCATCCACTTGAGCAGGGTGATGTTGCTGTTCAGATACTCGATGATCGGCTCTTTATTCAACCGCACCGTGCAACCGGCGGCGGAGCGCTCGGCGGAGGCGTCGGACAGTTCGAAGGCCTGTTCGATCTTCAAATCCGGCAGCCCTTCGATCTCCAGGATGCGCCCGGAGAAGACGTTTATCTTGCCTTCCTTCGCCACTGTCAGCAGACCAGACTGGATCGCGGCGTAGGGAATGGCGTTGACCAGGTCGCGCAGGGTGATGCCGGGCTGCATCTGGCCCCTAAAGCGCACCAATATCGATTCCGGCATGTCCAGCGGCATGGAGCCGGTGGCCGCCGCGAACGCCACCAGCCCGGAACCGGCGGGGAAGCTGATGCCGATCGGGAAGCGGGTGTGCGAGTCGCCGCCGGTGCCGACCGTGTCGGGCAGCAGCATCCGGTTCAGCCATGAATGGATGATGCCGTCGCCGGGGCGTAGCGCCACGCCGCCGCGACTGGAAATGAAATCGGGCAGATCGTGATGGGTCTTCACGTCCACCGGCTTGGGATAGGCGGCGGTGTGGCAGAACGACTGCATGACCAGGTCGGCGGAGAAGCCCAGACAGGCCAGGTCTTTCAACTCGTCGCGGGTCATCGGTCCGGTGGTGTCCTGGGAACCGACGGTGGTCATCTTCGGCTCGCAGTAGGTGCCGGGGCGGATGCCCGCCACCCCGCAAGCACGGCCCACCATCTTTTGCGCCAAGGTGAAGCCCTTGGTGGAGCTTTGCGGCACGACGGGACGACGGAAGATCGGGCTGGGGCCGAGATTCATGACTTCCCGCGCCCAGTCGGTCAGGCCGCGGCCGATGATCAGGTTGATGCGTCCGCCGGCCTGCACTTCGTCCATCAGCACGTCGGATTTGTACTGGAAGGTGGCGATGACTTTACCGTCCTTCTCGATCTTGCCCTGATGGGGATAGATATCGATGACGTCGCCCATGTGCATCTGGGACACGTCGCATTCGATCGGCAGGGCGCCGGCGTCTTCCTGGGTGTTGAAGAAAATCGGCGCGATCTTGCCGCCCAGACAGTAGCCGCCATAGCGCTTGTTCGGCACGTAGGGGATGTCCATGCCGGTCCACCACAACACCGAGTTGGTGGCGGATTTGCGGCTGGAGCCGGTGCCGACCACATCGCCGACGTAGGCAATGGGGTGGCCCTTGTCCTTGAGCGCTTCGATCAATTTCAGCGGGCCGAGCTTGCCGGGTTCGTCGGGTTGGATGCCCGGACGTTCCATCTTCAGCATGGCCAGCCCGTGCAACGGGATGTCGGGCCGGCTCCAGGCGTCGGGGGCGGGGGAGAGGTCGTCGGTGTTGGTCTCGCCGGTGACCTTGAAAACGGTGACGGTGACTTTTTCCGGCACCTGGCCGCGATTGACGAACCACTCGGCCTCGGCCCAGGACTGCATCACCTGGCGGGCGTGGGCGTTGCCGGCGTCGGCTTTCTCCTTGACGCCGTGCCGGTAGTCGAACATCAGCAGGGTTTGTGAGAGCGCCTTGGCGGCGGCGGGCGCGCACTCGGCGTCGTCGAGCAGGTCGATCAGCGGTTGGATGTTGTAGCCGCCCAGCATGGTGCCAAGCAGTTCGGTGGCGCGGACGCGGGAGACGAGCGGCGACTGGGCTTCGCCCTTGGCGACGGCGGCCAGGAACGCGGCCTTGACATAGGCGGCCTGATCGACGCCCGCGGGCACGCGGTGAACCAGCAAATCCAGCAGGAACTCTTCCTCGCCTTGGGGCGGATTCTTCAGCAACGCGACCAGGTCGGCGGTTTGTTGGACGTCCAGCGGCAGGGCGGGGATGCCCTGGGCGGTGCGTTCGGCGGCTTGTTGGCGGTAGTGGTCGAGCACGGCAAAACCCCTTTCATGATGTGATGGCGCCCGCGAGCGCGGGTGGCCGAGGTGAAGAATTGAATCTTCGGGGTGACTGGAATCCCTGCATTCATCCAGGTTGAACGGGCGGACTCCGCTGCGAAAATGCCCGGCTATTGTACCGCTGAAACGGAAGCGCTGGGAATGTGAACCGGCGATGGGGATGGGTTGCGCGACGTATCCTTGTCAACTTGTCAAAAATGAACGATAGTCAGCATCGGAGGTGAGCCTTATGAAAACCATGACGGTTGGTGAGTTCAAAAACCAATTTTCCGAGGTCTTGGAGGCCGTGCAGGCTGGAGAATCCGTTGTCGTTTGCTATGGGCGCAACCACCGAAAAGTTGCGGTGATGGTTCCCTATGCGAGTTTCAAACCATCGGAACCTCGTCCGCTCGGGCTGCTTAAAGGCAAAGTCCAAGTGGCTTTTGCCAAGGATTTCAGCCTCGACGACGAAACGCTACTGGTTTCATGATCGCATTGCTGGATACACATTGCTTTCTGTGGGCCGCGATTGATCCCGGGAAGTTGCCTGGGAAAGCGCGGGAGGTGATCGCTGACCCGGCGCATGAAATCCAGGTCAGTACGGTGAGTTTTTGGGAAATTTCCATCAAATTCGCGCTGGGTAAACTCGAACTGACGGGCTGTGCGCCCGATGATTTGGTGGCGGTGGCGCGCGAAATCGGTCTGGCGATTGTGGCTCCGTCTGTCGAAACGATGGCCAGTTTTCATCAGTTGCCAAGAATGGCTCACAAAGATCCCTTTGATCGCTTGTTGATTTGGCAGTGCTTGCGATGCGACTGGACGCTCGTTTCGCGCGACGGTGCGTTCGGCGAATACCGAGAACTCGGTTTGAAGACGCTTTGGCAATGATAGGCTGGCTTGTCGATGAAACTTGCCAAACCCCTCTCCCGCGGGCGGGAGAGGGGCAGAGGCGACGGATATTGCTCCGGGACTCACTCTTTTTCAGGAATGGCTTTTTCAGGAATGGCTTTTTCAGGAATGGCTTTTTCAGGAATGGTCAGCGCCAGGAACAGCGCGCCCCGGTCGCGCCGGACCAGCACCGGAATCGGCCGACCCGTCGGCAGTTCCTTGACCAGGGCCTCGAACTGACTGACCTCGGTCACGTTCACATTGTTGACGCGGGCGATGATGTCGCCGGCGCGGATGCCGGCGCGGCCAGCCGGACCTTCGGCCACTTCCCCGACCAGCACACCGGCTCCTTCGCCCTGCCGGTCAGCCGGCAGCTCGGTGACGGTCAGGCCGAGCCGGTTGCGGGCGGGCGGCACGGCGATGGCCTGTTGCAGCTTGGTGTCCTCGGGCAGTTCCTCGATCTGGACGGCGAGGGTCTGTTCCTTACCCTCGCGGATCACGATGAGCGGGGTTGAGACGCCCGGCCGTGTGCGACCGACCATCAGCGGCAGTTCGCTGGAAAGGCGCACCGGCTGCTCGTTGAAGGCGACTATAATGTCGCCGGCCTGGACGCCGGCTTTCTGGGCCGGGCCATTGTCCAGAACCTGGCCGACCAGAGCGCCGCGCGGCCGGTCGAGGCCGAAGGACTGGGCCAGCTCCGGCGTGACTTCCTGAATCAGCACGCCCAGCCAGCCGCGCGCGACTTTGCCGGTGGTCTTGAGTTGATCCACCACTTCCATGGCCACGTCGATGGGAATGGCGAAGGACAGGCCCTGATACCCACCGGACCGGCTGTAGATTTGCGAGTTGACCCCGATGACTTCACCGTCGAGATTGAACAACGGTCCGCCGGAATTGCCAGGGTTGACGGCGGCGTCGGTCTGGATGAAGGGTACGTAGTTGTCGCTGGGCAGGTTGCGGCCCAGGGCGCTGACGATGCCTTGGGTGGCGGTGCGTTCGAAGCCGAACGGCGAACCGATGGCCAACACCCACTGGCCGACCTTGATCTGATTGGCGTCGCCGACCTTGACGACGGGCAGGCTGGCGTCGGTCTTGACCCTCAGCAGGGCGATGTCGCTGCGGCGGTCCTTGCCGATGACCTCGGCGGGTAATTCGGTGCGGTCTTGCAGTCCGACCATGATGCTGTCCATGTCCTCGACCACGTGGGCGTTAGTGACGATGTAGCCGTCCGCCGAGATGATGAATCCGGAGCCGACCGAGGAGCGCGGTTGGGGAGACCGGTCGGGCATTTGTTCGAAGAAGCGTTTGAAGTAGTCGTGGAAAGGGCCGCTTTCGGGAATCAGCGGGTGGCTGCGTTGGGACGGATCTTGTTGTTCCTTGGGTTCCGTCTTGGTCTGAATGCTGACCACCGCCGGGCTGTGCTGCTCGACCAGGGTGACGAAATCGGGATAGGTCGCCGCCGAGAGCGCCGCGCTCCACAGCAGGGCGAGGGCGGCGAGCAGCCAGAGCGGCTGTTTCAAGCGTTGCATGGGGGTTCTCCTGAAAGAATTCTGTCGTGACGGGTGTGGTTCGCTGAATTTGGATCGTCGAAACCGGGGCGGGAAGGTTTGGGAAACCATCCGGTTAGTCGGGATTGACCATCAGCGGCCGGCTTGGTTCGGGGGAGAAAGGCCGCGCGATGGCCGCGCATTCAGAGACGGCGACGATCTCGAACGATCCTTGGCGCAACTGAATGCCTGGGTGGACGGTCTCATCGTTTCAGCGCGACCCACGCCCTTCCTGACCCAACCAACGCACGGGAGATCGCCTCATGGCTCAAACCGCCTCCACCATGCTCCCCCTGGGTACTCCCGCCCCGGATTTCAGTTTGCCCGAACCCGCCACCGGCAAGATGGTCTCCCTCGGCGACTTCCAGACCGCTCCCGCGCTGCTGGTGATGGTCATCTGCAATCACTGCCCGTTCGTCAAGCATCTCCGCCACGGGCTGGCCCAGTTCGCCCGCGACTATCAGGCCAAGGGACTGGCCATCGTCGCCATCAGCGCCAACGACGTGGCGAACTATCCCGATGACAGCCCAGCGAAGATGGCCGAGGAAGCCAAAACCTTCGGCTATCCCTTCCCGTACCTCTACGACGAAAGCCAAGCGATCTCCAAGGCTTATCGCGCGGCCTGCACCCCGGATTTCTTCCTGTTCGATGCCGACCGCAAGCTGGTCTATCGCGGCCAGTTCGACGGCAGCCGTCCGAGCAATAATCTTCCGGTGACTGGAACCGATCTACGCACGGCGACGGATGCGGTTTTAGCCGGGCAATCGGTCGCGGTCGAGCAGAAGCCCAGTATCGGTTGCAATATCAAGTGGCGGGTCGGCAACGAGCCGGACTACTACCGCTGAAGGAATCCCTTTGCCACCACCGGCTCAGCGCTCGATGGTATAGACCAGATCGGCTCCAGCGCCAACGGCGCTGCTGGTGGACTCGAACATCAACCGCCGGCTGATGCGGTACTTGACGTTGAAAGTGTTGATGGCATCCAACAAACCCACCCCGTAGCCGACGTACAAATCTGGGGTTAAAAACTTGCCCACCATCAGCGAAGCGCTTTCGCCGCCATTGCTGGTATCCAGCTCCAGGGTATCCAGACCGATGGCGCCGCCCAGTCCCTTGCCGAGCGCCCCACCACCGCCCAGCCCCAGGGCGCTGGCCGCCCGGAACAGCAACGCCGCCTCGCCGCCCGTACCGCCCGACGCCCGGCCCAGCACCAGGAAGGACAGGATATCGGGGTCGGACATTCGGGGCTCGGAAAACAGGGTCAATTGCGGTTGCCTGAGCGTGCCCCTCACCTGAGCGCCGGCGATGATCTCCGTCCCGGCCATCCGATCCGTACTCTGTCGCGCCACCCGCAGATCCAGCCCCGGATTGTCGAGCGGGCTGTTGCTAAATAGCAGGTGTCCGCGTTGAACCTCAATCTCCTCGCCGAAAATCCGGTAGTTGCCGGCGACGACCTCAATCCGGCCGCTGCCGCGCGGCGCTAGTTCCGGCGTTTCCTCCACCAGCAGGCTGCCCGTGAGCCGGGCTTGGAAAACCTGCGTTTCCAGGCGCACGTCATCGCCCAGAACCACCCGCACGCGCGCGAAAATCTGGGGTCCCCGGGCCGTGGGCGGTGGCGCCTCACCGTTACGGCCATTGACGATCACCACATCGCCGGACGGTCGGACCGCGCCCGGACGGCTGGCCTCGGGCGGGCGGAGGAACGCGCTGGGGACGACCACTTCACCGTCGACCCGGATCTGCCGTGGGTCGACGGCAAGCTGGAGGTTAGGGCTGATCCGCACTTGCACGTCGGTGGTATTGAACGCCTGAAAGTTTTGCCCCTGAATGCGCAGGTTGAGCTCAGGTGTCAGAGGATCCACCGTACCGGTCAATTGCAACTGGCCGGGATCAGAGCGCGCCGAACCGGAGATTTGCAGCGGTCCCTGCCCGTTGCTGGAGGCGGTGAGTTGCAGGTTTTGCAGCTTGATGCCGGCTTCGGGAATGGCGGCCCCGGCATTCTCCAGCCGGATGTTCCCGCGCAGCGCCAGCTTGGGGAGCGCGCCGGAGGCGGTGATATCGGCCCGCAACTGGCCGGTCACCTGCTGCAATTGCGGCACGAACAGCGCGACCACGCCGAGGTCGGTGATGGAACCATTGAGCCGACCTTCTACCCGGGCGTCGCCCAACGGGTCCTGGACGCGCAGGTTGGTTTGCAATTGACCGGTCTGGGCCAGGTCCAGCCGGGCCTCGGCGTCGAGCGCGCGCCCGTCGAAGTTGCCTTGCAGGGAGGCGCCGTTGAGGGTGAATCGTAAAGGCCGACCGTCGGCTTCCAGCCGCAGAGTGCCGGGAGCGGCGCGCAGATCGAAGCGGCTTTGCAGCGTACCGTCGGGCCGACCGCTGGCGGTGGCCGTGCCGCTGACGCGGGTCGTGAGATCCAGACCGGGTGGGAAGAACGCCTTGAAGCGCTGCGGCGTCAGATCGTCCAGACGAGCTTCACCATTGAAACCGCGCGTTGCATCCCATTGGCCTTGCAGGCACACGCGGGTCGGGGCGCTGCTCAGGCAGGCGGATTCGAGGCTGGCCTGCTGGGCCGACCCCCGCACCGCCACCGGTCGATCCAGAGCCCAGTCGCCGGCGAGTGTGTCGCGGGCGGTTAACTGGGTGACGCGGCCCTGCCAGAGCAGGGCAGGCAGTTGCAGGCCACCGTTCAGGGCTAGCCGGAATCGCCCCGGTTCGCCGGTCAGATCCGCCGTGAGTTCGTGGGCGTTCGGGAGACCGGAACCCTCAAGGCTCACGGTTTTCCAGTTCTGGCCGCCCAGCGCCAATCCTTCGCCGGTGATGTTCAACTGGGAACGGCTGGCGCCGCTGAGATCCACGCGGGCCTCGCCGTTCATGCGCTGGATTCGCGTGTCCCCGTGTTGCAGGTCTCGCACCGTGAAGTTCGCCGCCACCGCCGGTTGCTCGCGGGAGCCGCTGAGATTGCCGGTGCTGGCGACGGCGCCGCTGAGCCCTGG
>DAIRDI010000054.1:0-13965 GCA_036796235.1 Candidatus Competibacteraceae bacterium
AGTCTTGCGGAGTCCGACCCGTCCACCACCAGGCGGGGCGAGGACCGGCGAGTTCCGCGTCGAGATCGCCGCGTAGATTGCCGCGCCAGGGTTCGGCCCTGGATTGCGGAGCATCGGGGGTTAGCGACATCATTATGGTCTCTCCCAGTCGATAAATATTAGACAATAACTGTACAAAACTTCGATAGAAGAGTGTGACCAGACGCAATGGTTCCGAACTTTTGGCCTTTAATTCGCTCGCCCAGGGTTTTTTTTGCAACGACAAGAACCACTGGCCGCGGATGAAATCGTGGAACCGACTTATAGCCCATTCGCGCAGGCGGACTGCCTGCTCGACGCTGATTCGGTGGAGTCTTGATCGGAAACCGCCCAGCAGCGGCGGCGCGGCGGGAGGAGCGATCCCGGAAGAGGGCGCCTCCAATTCCCGTTCCAATTCCTTCTCGGGACCGAGCAATACCGCCAGCCAGCGGCCTTCATGGCTGGATTCGAGCGCGATCTTGACGATGATGGTCAAGGGCACCGACAGCAACATGCCGACCATGCCCAACAGCCAGCCCCAGAACATCAACGACAGGAAGACCACCAGAGTGGACAGGCCGAGCCCGCGCCCCAGCCAGCGCGGCTCGATAATGCTGCCCATGACCGTGTTGATCGCCAGATAGCCGCCGGCGACCAACAGGGCGGTCATCGGCCCCTGCAACACGATCACCTGCGCGAGCACCGGCAGGGCGGCGATGATCGAACCGATGTTGGGAATGTAGTTCAGCAGGAACGCCAGCACTCCCCACAATACATAGTACTTGACGCCCAGCAGCCACAACATGAGTCCGACGAGCAAGCCCGTACCGAGACTGATCGCCGTTTTGATCGCCAGATAATGGTTGACCGCTTCGAGAAACCGGTCGATCTGGCGCAACTTCATTTCGGGATCGTGCAGGGCCAAGTGGACCTTGCCCGGAATCGACGCCGCCTCCAGCAGCATGAACACCACGGCCAGGAGAATGAAAAACGCGTTGCCCATGACCCCGCCCAGACCGCCCAGCAATTGGATCGACAGCCCCATCAGGGCGCTGGGGTCCAGATAGGCCAGAATCTGTTGGCGGTCGAGTTGGATATTCAGGACCGCTAGATTGTCGATCAGCCATTCCAGTTGGCCGGTTAGTTGCTGCCGGTACTGCGGCAGGGTCCGGGTCAGATCGGTCAGGGACTGCCCCACCAGTCGGGCCAACAAAAACCCCAGGAGAAAAATCGTCGCCAACACCAGCAAGATGGCGACCCACTGCGGCAGACGCCAGCGCATCAACCATTGAATCAATGGATTGCAGACGATAGCGAGGAACAACGCCAACAAAAACGGCACCAGGATGATGCTGGCCGCCTGGACGCCCACCAGCACCACCACCAGAGCGGCGCAGACAAACAAAATGTTCCGCAGAGTGTCGGTTTCGAGATGTGGGCTCATCGGGGCTTACCAGGACGGGGGGTTGCATGAGGCGCGCCCCACCAAACGGCGGCGGGCGACGGCATGGGGTCAGACCGCATCAGCCCGCCCGGCCGAAGTGGATGAAAGCAAACGCATAGGTGGCGATCACCAGGGCGGCCACCACGTTCATCAAGGCTCCGACGCTCAGCCAGCGCCGCAGCAACATGCCCGGCATGCCGCCGAACGCCAGAGCGTTGACCGGCGTGGCGATGGGACTCATGAAGGCGCAGGTGCAGGACAGGGTCACCACCAGCAGGGCCTGGGCCGGGTCGAATCCCCAGGGCTCGGCGACGGGCAGCAGCACCAGGAACAGGGCCAGTTGCACCACGGTATTACTGAAGAGTTCGGTGGCGAAGGAGGTGAGGAGCGCGATGATCAGCAGCAGCGCCAGTAACGGCAGGTCCGCCGGAATCAGGAACTGGGCGCGGTCGGCCAGCCAGCCCTGAAGGTTCAAGGCATACATGACGCCGCCCAACGCCAGCACCAGCACCAGCAGTTCCAGACCTTTTTTCGGCAAGCCGCTGACGGTGTCGGTTCCGGTCAGGAACGGGCCTTCACGGCGCCGCCAGGGCACGAACAGATAGCCGGCCAAGCCCAACGTGACCGCGCCGGTCGCGAACAGGATGGGAGTCAACCATTGCGGGAACGCGGTCAGCAGGAAAGACAGCAGAATGCAGGATAGCAGGTAGGCCAGGGTGACGCCCAGGGCCCGATGCTGCCAGGGATGTTCGGTCGCCTCCGGGGCCACCGGCATTCGAACCCGCGCGGCGTCCTCGCGCCAGGTGCGAAAACCGACGCACAACACGCCCCACGCCAGCAGCGTCAGAAGGGCCACCAGCGGCACGCCCCACAGCAGCCAGCTTAAATAGGTGACCTGATCCGCTCCCGGCACGTCCTGGGCCTGCAAATACCCCACCAGCAGCAGATTGGTGGGGGTGCCGGTCACCGAACCCATCCCGCCGATATTCGCGCCGTACAACACCGCCAGGGTCAGGAGGGTCGGCGCCCGGTGGTCGCCGTTGTCCCGGAACGCTCGACTCAACAAATCCAGCACCGGCAGCAGCGTCAGTACGGTGATGGCGTTGGGGATGAAAAAGGACATGAGCGCCGCTGTCCCAATCAGGTACAGCAGGGTTTGGGACAGCGAGTTATGGCTTTCTCCCAGCAGCAGCCGCACCAGTTTCTGGGGCAGCCGGACCTTGATCAGGACGCGTGAAACCAGAAAGCCGCTGATGAAAAAAAACACGATCTGCAGATTTTCCAAGGGCACCATCCGATCGTCGGGCAATTGCCTCGGCGATTCTAGCCGTCCCGTCGAGGTTTAGCATCTGTCGTCATCCGGTGCCGCCGAAAACGGTTGGCTTGACCTTGGCCCAACCTTTACACTGCCCGGCGGCCGATTCAGACCGTTTCGGGCCGCTTGACTCCCACGCTCTTTCCAGTTGCTCCCGCTCTTAAAAGTTTATTTAAATCAATTAATTCATGACGATTCGCAATCTCGATGCCCTGTTCAAACCCGACGCCATCGCCCTGATTTGTGGGGATGGCGACAACGATAGCGACAGCGAGACCATCATCGCGCATAACCTGATGGGCAGTGGCTTTCAGGGGCCGATCATGCCGGTGGCTCCCAAACGCTGGGCGCTGGCGGGCGCGCTCGCCTACCCCGACATCGCCAGTCTGCCGCTTCGCCCGGCGCTGGCGATCATCAACCGACCGCTCCGGGAGGCGCCGGCGCTGATCCGGCAATTGGGCGAACGCGGCGCGCGCGCCGCGGTGCTGATCAGCGAAACGCGCGGCCTGCCGCAAACCGAGCGCGCAATTCTGTTTCAGGCGATCCTGGACGCCGCCCAGCCGCATCTCTTGCGAGTGCTGGGTCCGAGTTCCCAGGGACTCTACGTTCCGCTCTCCCACCTGAATATCAGCCTGAATCGCCAACCGCTGTTGCCCGGTCAAGTCGCGTTCGTCACCGAGTCCGGCACCATCGGCCAAACCGCCCTGGACATCGGCAATCACCACGGTTTTGGTTTCAGTCATCTGATTCATTTAGGCCACGGCCTCGATATCGATCTGGCGGACATCCTGGACTATTTGGCCGGGGACCTGAGCGCCCGGGCGATCCTGCTCTACCTGGAGCACATCGGCGACGCCCGCAAGTTCCTATCGGCGGCCCGCCGCGCCGCGCGCATCAAGCCCGTCATCGTGCTGAAACCGCGCCGCCATCCCGAACAACCGGCCGATGCGGTGTACGCCGCCGCCTTCCGCCGCGCCGGCCTGTTGCGGGTGGAAGACAGCGATGAGTTGCTGCAGATGGTCGAGGTGCTGAAAGCCGCCAGACGGGTCAGCAACGACCGCCTGGCCATTTTGAGCAACAGTTCCAGCATGAGTCTGCTGGCGACCGACACGCTCTATGGGTTCGGCGGTCGACTGGCGCAGTTTTCCGAAGCGACCCAGCAGGGTTTGGAACCGCTCATCGAACCCGGCGCACAGCCCAACCCGGTGGACCTCGGCGACCAGGCCGGCGTCGCCACCTACCGACAGGCCCTCGATCTGCTGCTCGTGGACCCGGGCGTGGATGGCGTGCTGGTGATCAAGACCCCCAGCGCTCTCAGCGACGCTACGGCGGTGGCCGACGCGCTGCTGCAGGGCCTCGCCCACAGCCAGCGGGTGGTCATCGCCAGTTTTCCCGGTCCCCGGACCGGCGCGGAAGCCCGGCGGCGTCTGCTGGAGCGCCAGGTACCGACCTACGAAACCGCCAGCAGCGCGGTGCGGGCTTTCATGCGCATCGTGCAGTACAAACGCAACCAGGCGCTGTTGATGGAAACCCCGCCCTCGCTGCCGGAGGAGTTTACCCCCGATACCGCCGCGGCGCGGGTCGCGATCGCCCAGGCGCTGGCCGCCGGGCGCTGCCGCCTTAACGAACATGAGGCGCTGCAACTCTTGACCGCCTACGGCATTCCGGTCGCGGAAACGCTGATGGCGCGTTCCCCAGGCGAGGCTGCGTACATCGCCGCCCGCCTCCGTATGCCGATCACCTTGAAAATCGTTTCGCCGGACCTGGTCGCCAAAGCGCAGTTGGGCGGCGTGGTCCGCTACCTGAACACTCCAGAGGCGGTGCAAGAAGCGGCGAACACGATGTTGGCGGGGTTGCGCGGCGTGGCCCCGGCGGCCCGCTGCGACGGTTTCCTGCTGCAACCGATCATGGCTCGCGATGGGGCTTACGAGTTGACCCTCGGGGTGCGCTCCGGCGGCGGCTTCGGACCGGTGATCTACTTCGGGCAGGGCGGCATGGAAACCGAGGTCATCAACGATCTCGCCTATGGTTTACCGCCGCTCAACCTGCATCTGGCCCGCGAGATGATGGCGCAAACCCGGATCTATCAACGGTTGCGCTACAGCCTGCTGCGGCGGGCCAATCTCAGCGCCTTGGCGCTCGCGCTGGTCAAGATTTCCCAGATGGTCGTCGATCTGGGCGAGCTGGAGGAATTACACGTCAACCCGTTGTGGGTCAACGCCCAAGGCGTGGTGGCGCTGGACGCTCGGGTCCAGTTGGCCCCGCCGGCCCCCGGCGTCCCCGCGCAACGACTGGCGATTCGCCCTTATCCCAAGGAGTTGGAGGAGACCATTACCCTCTCCAACGACCGGGTCCTGCTGTTACGTCCGGTGTTGCCCGAGGATGAACCCTCCTTGCAAGCGCTGGTGCTGCGGACTTCGCCCGAGGATCTGCGCTTGCGATTTTTTCAGCCCATTCGCAGGCTTTCGCACCACATGGCGGCGACGTTGACCCAGATCGACTACCACCGGGAAATGGCGCTGGCGGCGGTTGGCCCTGGCCTGCCCGGCCAAGCGGAAATGTACGGGATCGTCAATCTCAGCGCCAATCCGAACAACGACCAAGCGGAGTACGCGATCATCGTGGATCGGGCGTTGATGGGTTTGGGCCTCGGCTATCGCTTGATGCGGCGCATCATCGCCTATGCGCGCGCGCGCGGCATCCAGGAAATCCATGGCGAGGTGTTGAGGGAAAACCAGGCGATGCTGCAACTGGATCGGGCGCTGGGCTTCGCCATCCACAACCACCCTGAAGATCCTGAGTTGAAGCATGTTATTCTAAGGCTGCATGGCGCCGCTCTATCCGTAGGATGAACTTCAGTGTCTGAGAAACGTCTCTTGGTCGTCGACGACGAACCCGAATTTGGTGAATTTGTGCGTAAGGTGGCCTCTGGCCTGGGTTACGAGGTGCGTGTGACCACCCATGGCCGCGCTTTCCAGGAGGTCTACCACGAGCTACATCCCACCACGATCGTGATGGACATGGTGATGCCCGAGATGGACGGCAACGAACTGGTGTTGTGGCTGATGGACCAGGGTTACGCCGCTCATCTGATCATCATCACCGGCTACAGTCCCGATTATGCCCATGACGCGCGGGTGCTGGCGGAGTTCAATGGCTTGCGCTCGGTCAGAACCCTAACCAAACCCATCGGGCTGGTCCAGTTGCGCGAGGTTTTGAGCGAAGATCAGTGACTCCGCCCGTTCGCGACGCAGCTCCCGGATCAAGAAAGTTCGTCGCCAATCAACGCGCGGTGCAGGCACTGAGCCAACTCGTACAGCGCATAGGGCTTCTGTAAGAAGCCGGACAGGCGTTTTCCCGCGAAGCGCGCGGCGATCTCACTTTCGGTATAACCACTCGACATCACCACGCGCGCCTCCGGATCGAACCGGTGCAATTCATCGAGCGCTTCTTCGCCATCCATGCAGGGCATGGTCAAATCCAGCAGCACCAGCTCGATCTCCCCGCGCTGCGCGCGGTAGATCTCCAGCGCCTCGCGGCCATCCACGGCGGTCAACACCGTGAACCCCAGCCGCTTCAACATCCGTTTGCCCATGGTGCGAACCGACTCCTCATCATCCACCAGCAGGATCGTGCCCGCGCCTTTCCAGGTTTCCGAACGCGCGCCACTCTCGCGATCGACCAACAACGCCGGCTCTTCCTGGGAGGCCGGAAAGAACGTCTTGAAGGTTGCGCCCTTGCCGGGTTGGCTCTCCACCTTCAACATGCCCTTGTGGCCCCGCACGATCCCCAGCACGGCCGACAGGCCCAGACCCCGGCCCGTGAATTTGGTGGTGAAAAACGGCTCGAAGATGCGCTGTTGGGTTTCCGCGTCCATGCCACATCCGGTATCGGCTACTTCCAGCCACACATAGTCACCCTCAACCCAGTCCTCATCCAGATAGATACCGCGCAAGTTCTGGCGCGAACAGTTCGAGACGCCGGTCGAGATCGTAATCACGCCGTTGCGATCCCCAACCGCTTCCGAGGCGTTGATCACCAGATTCATGATCACTTGGCCAATCTGACTGGGGTCGCCCCGCAGGGGCGGCAATCGTTCGCCGAGATTCAGGTTCAAAACGGCTTTCTTCGAGATGGAGGACTTGAGCAGCGAGACCATCTCTTCGGTCAAATCCTTTAGCCGAATGGGTTCGTTGACGAACAGACACTTGCCTGAATAGGCCAGCATCTGCCGGCATAATTCGGCGGCTCGCAGCGAGGTGGTTTCAATCACTCGCAGGCTGTCGCGAACCGAGGATATCGGCGGCAACTCATCCAGCGCCAAGCTGGCGTTGCCTAGAATGATCGCCAGGAGATTGTTAAAGTCGTGAGCGACGCCGCCCGCCAGCACCCCCAGGCTTTCCAGCTTCTGAGTCTGCTGCATTTGCCGTTCCAACTGCAAGCGCTTGTCTTCCGCCCATTTCCGTTCGGTGATGTCGGTAACCGCCAGGAGCAGCATGGGCGGAGCGTCCGGGCGTCGTCGTCCCAGGGCGGCCCCGACGAGCGCTCCCTCCATGTGCGCGTAAAATGCCGGACCCCACTTGCGCAGGATGAACGCTTCGAGGCTTTTTTCCACCGGGCTTTTGAAGAACGCCCGATATCGTGCCAGAAACACCCCGCGATCACTGTCTTCCATGCATTGCGAAAAAGGGCTTCCAATCAAATTTTTACGGTCTTTCTCCACCATCCGGCAAAAGGTTTCGTTGACCTCGTGAATCAATCCTCCTTCGTTCAATACCAGATAACCGACTGGCGCCTGCTGAAACAACAGGGCGAATTGGTTGCGAGACTGCTCGAGCTCCGCCGTGACACGGCGTAATTCTTCATTTTGAATCTCCAGTTCGATCTGATGTACCTGGAGTTCGTGAACCAATTTGCGCGCCTGTTCGCCCGACAGATCCTGCGGCTCCAAATACTGGCGAGCGACGCTGGCTTCCGCTTTTTCTCTGAGGGTCCGCGCCCTGTTTTGATTGTCTGTCATCGTGCTGCCTCTACTCAACCTTACCGGCGGAACCCTCGCGCCCATGGATTTTGGTTTGAATATTCCGCCGCTTGTGCCGAGGCCGGCAAGGCCTGGATGGATTACTAAATTCAGTATAGGCGGAAAACCGGCGATCTTCGGGCAAATCTCGCGCCCGACCGGCCAGCTCCGAAAGATAAAACACGCTGCGCCGATCGGGCGCGATCCCTCCCGTGGGCCATCCAGATCGCGCGATTCGCGCGGGGCTATCCGCCTCTCTGCAACACCTGCCAGGCTGCGAGGCCGACGCCGGCCAGCAACGCCGCTGACAAGACGGCGAAGGCGATCTTCCACGAGCTATAGGGCCGCTCGCCCTGCACCTCCCCGGTGCGGCCGTTGACCAAGAACCGATAAATCCGGTCGCGAAATCGGAAAGCCGACATCCATACCGGCAGCAGAATATGCTTGAAACGGATCTCGCCGTAGCGGGTGTCCGCGGCATGAATGCGCTGGCGGTCGCCGCCGATGTCGCGTTCGGTGTCGAGGCGGATGATGGGCGCCATGATCTCCCGGGCGCGTTCGAAGCCCTGATCCAGCTCCACTTGATACATCTCGCTGCGGAAGCCGCTCAGGTATTCCTCCCGGTACGGCGTCAGTTGCGCCAGATCCCAGGGCTCCAGCCGTTCGGTCACCGCCCGCGGCAACGACCGGCTGGCCAGCACCAGCACATCGTCGAAGAACCGGGAAACGACGCCCGCCGCCGGGGTCCAGCGGGTTTTGGTCACCACCCGGACCCGCTCGACCTCGCGGCCGTTTTCGATGGCGCGATAGGTTTCCCGGACTTGATAGTCGTCGCCGCGCTCGCCCCGGTAACGGGTGGTGGTCTCGGCGTCGTAAGTCCAATAGGGCACATACATGCCGGTCAGATTGGCGTCGTTGCGGGCGTAATCCTTGAGTCCGCCAGGAGCGAACCACAACTGCCCCAACCATTGCCGGAACGCCGCGCGAGCCTGGTCGCGAGTGATTTGGAACGGCAACAGCGCCTGGATCTGTAATTCCCGATGCCGCTCGGTATTCGCCACCGCCGGCGCGCCGCAGAACGAACATTGGCCGGCATGGGCGGCCGGGTCGAAGCTGTAGGATGCACCGCAGGAGTCGCAATGGATCACGATGCTTTCGCGAGTCGCGACGGTCGCCGCCAGCGCGCGCAGCGTTCGTTGGAAATCCTGCTCCTCAATCGGCGCGGCAACGGCCGCGATGCGGTTTTCGTAGCCGCAGTGAGCGCAGCGCAGCGCCTCGACGCCGGGCGCGTACTGGAGCGCGGCCCCGCACTGCGCGCAGGGGAAACGGCGGGGTTCCGGGTTGCTGTTTGGGGAGGGGGTTTCAGACTCTTGCGGCATTGTGAAAGGCTCGGCAACCTCAAGTCAGGATGATTTCCACGGAGGCGTCAGCAGGCCGGTTTTCCGCTGGTTGCCTGAGTCGCGGCGTGGCCGGCGAGCGCGCGGCGGTCCACGAACTGGCCGATGCGTTCGAACGCTTCTTCGGCTTCCGGCAGGATGGGCTCGAACAGGTGCCAGACATGGACCAGATCCGGCCAGGTCTCCAGCTCCACCGGCGAACCGGCGACGCGGGCCTTGTTGGCATAGCGCCGGGCGTCGCCCAGCATCATCTCCGCTTCGCTGGCCTGGACCAGGATCGGCGGCAATCCGGACAGATCGCCGAACACGGGGGAAACCAACGGATGATGCGGCGTCATCCGATGCATGATCCAGACCGCGAGCAGGATGAGCGACCGGGGGAGTTTCAGCCACATTCCCAGATTGGGACCCATCATCGGATCCGTGGCCTGATTGCGTTTGAGGGTGGGGCTGGACAGAGTCATATCCACGCCGGGCGACAGCGCGATGGCGCCGGTGGCGGCGCGCAACCCTTGGTCGCGCGCCCAGGCCAGCAGCATCAGCACCAGGTTGCCTCCGGCGGAGTCGCCGGCCAGAAACAGTTCCCGCGCTGGCGCCGCTCCCTCGGGGCCGTGCTCCAGAATCCAGCGATACCCGGTCTGGCAGTCGGCGATCAGTTCCCGACGGGAATGTTCCGGCATCAACCGATAGTCCAGCGCCAGCACCGCCGCGCCGGTGACGCGCGCCAGTTGCGTGGTGATCACCCGATGCCCGCGCGGCGAGCCGCTCGCGAAGCTGCCGCCGTGCAGGTAGAGCAAGCGGCGTTGTGGATCGGCGGTCGGCGACAGCACCCACTCGCCCGGCACGCCGCCGGTGTCGACATCCACGATGCGGTATCCCGAATCACCCGTCAGCAGCGGCGGCTCGAAAAATCCCCGCCCCATCACTTGCCGAATCACCACCAGGCGTTGCTTTCTGGGGGCGGCGGCAATCTCCTCCGCCGCGGCCCGCACCCTGCGCACGACGTCTTGATGCTCGGGACTGGCCGCGTCGCGCGATCCCACGCGACTGTCGAGCGGTCGATCGTAAGCCGAAAGATCTGGCCCCCTTAGAAAGAGGCGAATCAACAGCCAGGCCACGAACAGAACGAGAAACAGCACCAGCGCCGTCAGGGTCCAGATCGACATGAGTTTTCCCCCATCAACGCTGGCCCGCGAACTCGGGAGCCAACCCGGGTTCCGCCGCGTTGGATTTGTGGAATGGGAATCCCGACGGGAATTATTCCACGTGGAATATTTTCGCCAGCCTCAGATCAACAGGCCGGCGTCTTCGTACAAATCGTCCAGGCCGAGGGTCAGACGGGCATCGCCGCAGGCGATCTCGACGATATCCTCGCGGTCGAGCGTCTGCTCGATCCAGCGGTCGCCCTCCACGCGCGTCAGCAACCGGGCGCTCAACCGCTCGGAATCGGCCAGCAGGTAGTAGCGCAGGCTGGGAATGTCCTGGTAATGCAGCCATTTCTCGCGCTGATCGATAGTGGCGGTCGCGGGCGACAGCACCTCGGCGATGAAGCAAGGCGCGGTCTTGTAGAGCGGATGCTGGTCGCTGTCGTCGTAGACCAGCATTGCGTCCGGGTAGTAATAACTCCGGTGGCCCGCGACGCGCAGCTTCATGTCGGCCATGAAGGCGCGACAGGAATGGCCGCGCGTCGCCAGACGAAGATGAAAGGCGATATTCAGCGTAATCCGGTTATGCCGTTCGCTGGCCCCGGCCATGGCGAAAATTTCACCGGCAACATACTCATGTTTCTCCTTGGCTCGGCTTTCCCAGTCGAGATAGTCGGCCTCGCTCATGCGCAATTTTTCGGCGGCGGCGCCCATGGGTTTTCTCCGCAACGATCATCTTCAGCCATAAAGCGGCGCCAGGCCTAATTGTGCATGGATGCCGTCGACCGTTCGGGCATCCAGTCCCAACCGCTGCGCGAGTTGTTGCAAGTACTGGATTTCAGCGGTTGTATCCACTTCGATGGCCATGAGCGACAAGGCGTATACCTGCGGGGCCATCTCCGGAGTCACATCGGCGAGGAAATCCATATTCAGGGGCTTGGCGATTTCCTCCCGGGCAAAAGCGGCTTCTTCCGGACCCAGATCGGCCAGCTTGGCGAAGATTTTTCGCTGCTCCTGGGCGTCGATGACGCCGTCGGCCTTGGCGGCGTTGATCATGGCGCGCACGAGCGTCGTTGCTTGGCGATTAGCCCGAGCGGCGTCGAAACCGGCTGGTTGGGCGAAGCCCAAGCTGCTGGCCAGTCCCGCCAACGGTGATTGGCCCGATCCCGCGGCGCTGCGTTGACCGAAAGACTGTAGCGCCATCATGGCCAGGTTGCCGAGTAGACCCCCCAAATCCGGACCGCCGCCAGCCGTTCCGCCAGTGCGTCCGCCACCGGCCAGATTGCTCAACATGCCGGCCAAATCAGGGCTGCCCGAAGCCATGCCGCCGCGCCGCGCGCCGCCACCGGCCAGGCTGTTTGCAAGCTGGTTGAGAATTTGCCCACCCACGTTCGAGGAAGTCGCGTTATTGCCCAACAAACTGCCCAACAACTGTAATGCGTCCATCGTCATTCCTCCGAATTGTCGATGTAAGGTGTGACGAGGAATATCGTCACCCCTGAAGTACAAGTGGTCTGAAGCTATCCCAGAGGAATGCGAATTTTCTGGCCGGGGTAAATCAGATTCGGGTCCTTGATGACCTCCCGATTCGCTTCAAAGATTTTGGGATAGGCCGAGGCATTGCCGAGGAATTTCTTGGCGATGGCCGACAACGTGTCGCCTTTCTGAATGACGTAATACTCGACCGTGCCGGTCTGCGGCGGCGCTTGCACCTGATCGGCGGAAACCCCGGCGACGCCCTGGATATTGCCCGCGATCAGCACGGCTTTTTCCAGGGCTTCCGCGCTCGCGGCGTCTCCGGAAAGCTTGACCTGCCCGTCCTGGAATTCCACGTTCAGGTTCTGGACGCCAGGATTGGCGGCCTCGATTTCCTGCTTGATCTTGGCGGCGGGATCGTCGCCCGCGCCGAACAGTTTCTTACCCTGGTTGATGACGAAATCGAACAGTCCCATGATGCTCTCCCGTGGTTGTTGCGGTTACGAATAATCTTTACTCCCGCCCGGAGCGGGAAGACTCAAGTCCCCGGCAATGGCGGAGGCAGGTGAGCGAACAGCGCGTTCAGTTCCGCCACTTCGCCAGCCGGCGTCCAGTCGGCCATGCCTTGAGTCCAGACCAGCGTGGTCCGGGTCAACTGGCCTTCCCGCGCCTGTTGTTGCAGTTCGTCCAGGCCGAACGGCCCGGTCTGCTGGTTGTCGATCGCCACGAAGTAACGGTTAGAGGTCGGCAGGGGCGGGGGAGGCGCCGGCGGCGGAGGCGATGCAGTCGGCGCGGCGGGCGCGGGTCGCGCCAATGTTTCGCTCAGCCGTTGGGCCATCGCCAGTCCGAGACCCATATTCATTGCTTCGGAGCCGCCGCCTGGATTGGCCGCGGCGACGCCCAGAGCCTCAGCCGCCTGAAATTGGGTGTACTGGTCGAGATTGCCGACGATGCCCATGCTGGTGCGTTTGTCCAGCACGGCCTCGACCTCCTTGGGCAGCGAGATGTTCTCCACCAGCAGGTTGGTCAACTCCAGCCCGACCGTCGCGAATTCCGGCGCGATGCGCTGGCGCAGGAACTCGCCGAGCCGATCGTAGTTGCCGGCCAGATCCAGCGCCGGAATCCCCGACTGCCCCAGGATATTGGCGAATCGTGACACCACCATGTTGCGCAACTGGTTGGTGATTTCGTCGGTGGTGAACCGGCCGTCGGTGCCGACGATCTCGCGCAGGAAGGTCGACGCGTCCAGAATCCGCATGGCGTAGCTGCCGAAGGCGCGCAGCCGGATCGGCCCGAACTCGGGATCGCGCAACATCACCGGGTTCAGAGTACCCCACTTGAGATCGGTGAAGCGGCGGGTGCTGAAGAAATACACCTCGGCCTTGAACGGGCTTTCAAACCCATGCTGCCAAGCCTGCAAGGTCGAAAGAATCGGCAGGTTGTTGGTTTTCAGTTCGTACATGCCGGGCTGGAAGACGTCGGCGAGCTGGCCCTCGTTGACCAGCACCGCGACCTGCCCCTCGCGCACGGTCAGCTTGGCGCCGAATTTGATTTCGTTGCCGTGACGTTCGAAGCGGTACACCAAGGTGTCGTTGGTATCGTCGATCCATTGAATGACATCGACGAATTCCCCGAACAGCTTGTTCCATAACGCCATGTCAGCGCCCTCCGGCGGGCGGAGCGGAGTGCGGGGCGCGCGCCTGGGCGGACGCCAGAGCCTGGCGCAGTTCGGTCTCGCAGGCCTCCAGTTGCACGGCGGCTTCCCGCCGCTGGCGGCGCCCTTCGTCGGCGATGCGCAGACTGTCCTCAATGGTGGCGATCAGCGTCTGGTTGGCCTTCTTCACCGTTTCAATGTCGAACACGCCGCGTTCGATCTGGGCGCGGGTTTGCGCGTTGGCCTGCCGGAGATTGTCCGCGTTGGCTTCCAGCAGTTGGTTGGTGAGATCGGTGGCGGCCTTGACGGTTTCGGCGGCCTGGCCGGAGCGGTAAATCGTAATCGCCTGAGCCAGTTGTTGCCGCCAGAGCGGCACGGTGTTGACCAGCGTCGAGTTGATCTTGCCGATCAGTCCCTTGTCATTTTCCTGCACCAGCCGGATGCTGGGCAGACTCTGCATGGTGACCTGCCGGGTCAGTTTGAGGTCGTGGACCCG
>DAIRDI010000055.1:0-13905 GCA_036796235.1 Candidatus Competibacteraceae bacterium
ATGTGCTATGATAAATAGGGTTTTTGCGGGTGGTAATTGCCGTAATTTCAAAAATTGGGAATTTTTCGACACTATTATAATAGCCTGTATGGTCACCATAGGGGCCTTCGTCGCCGAAATCGGCGATCGGGTGGTCCAATGCCGGCGCGGCCGCCGCGTTGACGCCACCGGCCGTTCCCTGTTCCTGCTCAACCGCAATGCGCATTGCCGAATGCTCCGATGATGAAATCAATTCGCTCACGATGGCTTCCAATCTTGATCCTGTGGCTGGCGACCCTGCCGGGCCTGGCGGCCGGCGCCGCGACGCCGACGATTCTGGTGCTGGGCGACAGCCTGAGCGCCGCCTATGGCATCCCGGCCGAACAGGGCTGGGTCAACCTGCTGCAACGCCGGCTGGCGGAAAACGGCTTTCCCCATCGGGTGGTCAACGCCAGCATCAGCGGCGACACCACCAGCGGCGGTCTGAGCCGGTTGCCGGCTGCGCTGGAGCGCGAGCGTCCCGCGCTGGTCGTGCTGGAATTGGGCGCCAACGACGGGCTGCGGGGCCAATCCCTGGTCGCGATGACCGATAATCTGGCGCGGATGATCGACTTGTCCCGGCGGGCCGGCGCGCGCGTCGCGCTGGCGGAGATGCGGATTCCGCCGAATTATGGCCCTGCGTACACGCAAAAGTTTCAGTCTGCTTTCGGGGAACTGGCGGTGCGTTACGAAATTGTCCTGATTCCGTTCCTGCTCGACGGCGTGGCCGGCGACCGGGCGCTGGTTCAGGACGACGGACTCCACCCCAGCGCCGAGGCGCAACCGCAAATTCTCGACAACGTCTGGCCGGTGCTGGAGCCGTTGCTGAAGTAGGGTGGTTTTCGAACCCGAACCGGTCAGGTTCTCGCCGCTTGTCAAGGGGAAGCCGAATTCCGATACTATGACCATGACCGAACCGACCTATCTCAGCAATCAGTTTCTGATCGCCATGCCCACCCTGGCCGATCCGAACTTCTTCCAGACGGTGACCTACATCAGCGAGCATAACGCCAACGGTGCGCTGGGACTGGTCATCAATCGACCGCTGGGCTTGTCGCTCGGACAACTGCTGGAACACCTGGAAATCACGACCGACCGGCTCGACCTTGCGACCCGGCCGATCTACCAGGGAGGGCCGGTTCAACCGGAACAGGGTTTTGTCCTCCACCGCCCGGTCGGCCATTGGGGCGCGACCCTGCGCGTCACCGAGGACATCGGCATCACCACCTCCCGCGACATCCTGCAAGCCGTGGCGCGTCGTGAAGGCCCGGAGCAGATCCTGGTCACCCTGGGCTATGCGGGCTGGGGGCCGGGACAGTTGGAGCAGGAACTGGCCGACAACGCCTGGCTGTCCGGTCCCGCTGACCCTGACATCCTGTTTCAGACGCCCAACGACCAGCGCTGGCAGGCCGCCGCCGCCCTGATGGGGATCGACCTGACCCTGCTGTCCGCGCATGCCGGCCACGCCTGACTGTGGCCCGGAGCCGGCGGCGGCTCCCACGCCCTCGACGGTCTTCCCCTCTTCCTGCCGGGTGGTGCTGGGCTTCGATTACGGCCGGCTCCGCATCGGGGTCGCGGTCGGTGAAACGCTCACCGGTGCGGGCCGCCCCTTGCGCGTCCTCCCGACCCGCCATCAGCGTCCCGATTGGGACGCCATCGGCCGGTTGATCGAGGAATGGCGGCCGGACCTGTTGGTGGTCGGCGTGCCGCGCCATGCCGACGACACCGCCAGCGCCACCACCGAAGCAGCGCTGCGCTTCAGCCGCCAGTTAAACGGACGCTTCCCGTTGCCAGTCGCGACCATCGACGAACGGCTGTCCTCCTGGGAAGCCAGGCAGCGACGCAGCGAAACCGCGCCCGCGGGCCGCCGCGGGCGCGACGCCCCGGTGGACGCCCAGGCGGCGGCGCTCATTCTGGAAAGCTGGTTCAACCATCAACAGAGCCTCGACCCATGCGCGACGCCGAATTCCTGATCGAAGTCATGGCCGGCCAGTTGCAGGACCTGCTGACCCGGCGCGGCATCACCGAGCCCGGACTGGTGGGCATTCATACCGGCGGGGTCTGGGTAGCCGAACGGCTGCGCCAGCGGCTGGGCATCGCCACCCCGCTCGGCCGGTTGGACATTTCCTTCTACCGCGACGATTTCAGCCGGATCGGCGTCAACCCGCAGGTCCGGCCTTCGGAGTTGCCGTTCGACGTGGACAACCGCCACCTGGTGCTGATCGATGACGTGCTCCAGACCGGTCGCACCATCCGCGCCGCGTTGAACGAACTGTTCGACTACGGTCGCCCCGCGTCGGTGCTGCTGGCGGTGCTGGTGGATCGCGGCGGCCGGGAACTACCCATTGAGGCGAACGTGATCGGCTCGCGGATCAAGTTGCCCGCTGGCCAACAAATTCAACTGACCGGTCCCGATCCACTGCAACTGTCCATACAAGCCACATCATGAGCGCCACCCACATTCAACTGGACGCTCAGGGACGTCTCCAGCATTTTTTGACCGTGGAGGGGCTGAGTCGCCGCCACCTGATCGAAATCCTCGATACCGCCGAGTCCCTGCACGGCGTGGCCGAACGGCGGGTCAAAAAACTGCCGACCCTGCATGGCAAGACCGTGGTCAATCTGTTTTTCGAGGTCAGCACGCGCACCCGCACCACCTTTGAATTGGCCGCCAAGCGCCTGTCGGCGGACGTGCTCACCCTCAATATCGCCACGTCCTCGGCGGTCAAGGGCGAAAGCCTGCTGGACACTCTGCGCAACATCGAGGCCATGCAGTGCGACATGTTCGTGGTGCGCCATCAGCAGAGCGGCGCGGCGGAATTCATCGCCCGCCACGTCAGGCCGCACATCGCCGTGCTCAACGCCGGCGACGGCCGCCACGCCCATCCGACGCAAGCCCTGCTGGATGTGTTCACCATCCGTCGCCACAAGCCGGATTTCCCCAGCCTGCAAGTCGCCATCGTCGGCGATATCCTGCACTCGCGGGTGGCCCGTTCGCTGATCCACGCCCTCAATATTCTGGGGGTCGCCGACCTGCGCGTGATCGCGCCCCGCACCCTGCTGCCGGCTCAGGTCGAGACGCTGGGCGTGCGGGTATGCCACGACCCGCGCCAAGGGTT
The DNA here is from genome assembly GCA_036796235.1 of Candidatus Competibacteraceae bacterium. GTDB lineage: Bacteria > Pseudomonadota > Gammaproteobacteria > Competibacterales > Competibacteraceae > REEE01. The sequence goes on from DAIRDI010000055.1 coordinate 3,138, forward strand.
ACGGGATGTGGACGTGGTGGTCATGCTGCGCTTGCAACGGGAACGGATGGAGGGCGCGCTGTTGCCGAGCGAGCAGGAATTCTTCCAGCGCTACGGCCTGACCGAGGAGCGGCTGGCGCTGGCCAAACCGGACGCCATCGTCATGCACCCCGGCCCGATCAACCGGGGCGTGGAAATCGATTCGCGGGTGGCCGATGGACCGCAGTCGGTGATTCTGGAACAAGTCACCAACGGCATCGCCGTGCGCATGGCGATCATGTCCATCACCTTGGGCAATCACGCCCGGCCGGTGGGAGAGGGGTCCTGAGATGCGCGTCGCCATTTATAACGGCCGACTGATCGATCCGGCCCATCAGATCGACGCCACGACCGATCTGTTCGTCGCCGAGGGCCGGATCGCCGGCATCGGCCAGCCGCCGGCGGGCTTCACCGCCGACCGGGACATCGACGCCCGCGACCGCGTCGTCTGCCCCGGCTTGATCGATCTCTGCGCCCGGCTGCGGGAACCGGGCCAGGAACACAAGGCCACCATCGCCAGCGAAACCGCCGCCGCCGCCGCCGCCGGTATCACCACTTTACTCTGCCCGCCCGACACCGATCCGGTCATCGACGAACCGGCGGTGGTGGAACTGATCCGCCGTCGGGCCGAGGCGGCCGGTCAGGCTCGCGTGCTGACGCTGGGCGCGTTGACCCACCGGTTGCGCGGCGAACGACTGGCGGAAATGGCCGCGCTCCAGGAAGCGGGTTGCGTCGGAGTGAGCGATGGCGGCCGGCCGGTCGCCAGCGCCCGGGTGTTGCGGCGGGCGCTGGAATATGCCGCCACCTTCGGCTTGACTGTGTTTCTGACCCCGCTCGATCCGGCGCTCGGTCACGGCGACGCTCATGAGGGTCAGGTCGCGACCCGGATGGGCCTGGCCGGCATTCCAGCGGCGGCGGAAACCGGGGTCATCGCCCGCGATCTGGAGTTGATCCGCGATCTCGGGGTGCGGGTGCATTTCGGCCGGCTGTCCTGCGCCCGATCCGTGGAACTGGTGGCGCGCGCCCAGGCTGATGGATTGCCGGTGACCGCCGACGTCGCCGTGCATCAGTTGCACCTGACCGAGATCGATCTGACCGGCTTCGACAGCCGGTGCCATGTCCTGCCGCCCTTGCGCGGCTCGCGCGACCGGGACGCTTTGCGGGCCGGTTTGGCCAGCGGGGTGCTGGGCGCGCTCTGCTCCGACCATCAGCCGCACGAGCCGGACGCCAAGCAGGGGCCGTTCGGCGATACCGAACCGGGCATTTCCGGACTGGACACCCTGCTGGCCCTGAGCCTGCGGCTGGCGGCGGACGAGTTGCTGCCGCTCTCGGCCTCAATCGAGCGGCTCACCTGGGGGCCAGCGCGGATTCTCGGACTGGAGAGCGGTCATCTGGGCGTGGGCGCGCCGGCTGACGTCTGCATCTTCGACCCGGAGGCCGACTGGCGGGTGGACCCTGACCGCCTGCGCAGTCGGGGTCGGAACAGCCCGTTTCTGGGGTGGGAGTTGTCCGGGCGGGTGACCCATACCCTGTTGTCCGGGCGGGTGATTCATGAAGCGTGAGGATCGGAAGCGCCCTACGGCAACAGGTCGGCCACGGCGATGATCCGCTCGGGACTCGCCAGCGGCGCGACCGTCTCCCCGTGGCGCAGGACCGTCCGGGATTGATACTGATTCCCTTGGGGACCACGATACACTTCGAGGCAGTGATCCTGGAGATTCACGACCCAATACTCGGCGATGCCGTTACGGGCATACACGGCGTGTTTGGTCTTCCGATCCAGGGCCAGCGAGGTATCAGCGACTTCGACGACGAGCACGGCGGTGGTCGGATGGGCCAGGGTGTAATCCCGCGCCTTGCCGGGAACCACGGCCACGTCGGGTTCCGGCTCGGAGCTATCGTCGAGCGCCAGGGGCATCTGCACGCGCACATCGTGGCCGGACGGGAACGCGGCTCGCAGAGCCTCTTCGACCAACCGTGTGGCGACGGCATGAAAGCTCTTTTGCGGCGACATATCGACGATCACTCCATCAAGCAGCTCCACACGTTCTTCTGGCTGAAAAATATCGTGCAGCGCCATGTTTTCATATTGTTGCCGGGTCCAGCGGTGAACCGGCGCCAGGATTGCGGTGGTCATTGCCCGTCTCCAAACCTCAGCAAGGTTGAGTTGTCATGCGCATTTTAATAGCCGGCGCATCCGGTTAAAGCCATTCCGAGCCGATGATTCCGGATCGCCGGTCAGACGCGCGCCATATCGCCGCTCACATCTGTTGTTTGAACGAAGCCTTGTTCTGCGCGTAGGTGATGGCTTCCTCGCGGGCGACCAGGCCCTTCTTGACCATTTCCAGCAACGCCTGATCGAGCGTCTGCATCCCGGCGGACGCGCCGGTCTGAATGGAGGAATACATCTGCGCCACCTTGTCCTCGCGGATCAGGTTACGGATGGCGGGAACGCCGACCATGATCTCATGCACCGCTATCCGGCCGCCGCCCTTCTTCTTGAGCAGAGCCTGCGAGATAACCGCGCGCAGCGATTCGGACAGCATCGATCGAACCATGGGTTTTTCGCCAGCCGGAAACACGTCGATGATGCGATCGATGGTCTTGGGCGCGGAGCTGGTGTGCAGGGTGCCGAACACCAGATGCCCGGTCTCGGAGGCGGTCAGCGCCAGACTGATGGTCTCTCGGTCGCGCATTTCACCCACCAGGATGATGTCCGGGTCCTCGCGCAGCGCCGAGCGCAAGGCTTCGTTGAAACCGAGCGTGTCGCGATGCACCTCGCGCTGGTTGATCAAACAGCGCTGGCTCTGATGGACGAACTCGATCGGGTCCTCAATCGTGAGAATGTGACCGTAATCGTTCTTGTTAATATGGTCGATCATCGCCGCCAAGGTCGTGGATTTGCCCGAGCCGGTCGGGCCGGTCACCAGGATGAGTCCGCGCGGTACGGCGATGAGATCCCGAAATACCGGCGGACAGCCGAGTTCGTCCAGGCTCTTGATCACGGTGGGAATGGTGCGGAAGACGCCCGCCGCGCCGCGGTCCTGGTTGAAGGCGTTGACCCGGAAGCGGGCCAGCTTGGGAATTTCGAACGAAAAATCGCACTCCAGGAATTCGTCATAATCCTTGCGCTGTTTATCGTTCATGATGTCGTAGATCAGTCCATGCACCTGCTTGTGCTCGAGCGGCGGCACATTGATGCGGCGGACGTCGCCGTCCACCCGGATCATCGGCGGCAAGCCAGCCGACAGGTGCAGGTCCGAGGCATTGTTCTGCACGGAAAAGGACAATAATTCGTCGAGATTCATGACGGCTACTCCCGCAAAGGCGATCGAGGGGCGATCCGGCGGGCGGGCCATCCCGTCGGATCGGTTTTCAGGTTAGTATATAACGCAAAATTGGCAGGGTTGCCCGTTCGCCGAGGGATTTCCAGCATGACGACCGTCGACTTCACCACCCGCCGCCAAGCCGTGCTGGCGCGCATTCGCGCCGCCGAGCAACGGTTTCAGCGCCCCTTGGAATCGGTCGCGCTGCTGGGGGTGAGCAAGACCCAGTCGGCGGCCGCCGTCGCGGCGATGGCCGCTGCCGGCCAGACGTGCTTCGGGGAAAACTATCTGCAGGAAGCCTTGGCCAAAATGGATGAGTTAGCAAACCAGGACTTGGAGTGGCATTTCATCGGTCCCGTTCAAACCAACAAGACCCGAGGTATCGCCGAACGCTTCGCCTGGGTCCACACCGTGGACCGGCTGAAAATCGCCGAGCGGCTGAGCGCGCAGCGACCCGCGCACCTGCCGCCCCTGAATGTCTGCCTGCAAGTCAACATCGACCGGGAAGCGACCAAGCATGGATTCGATGAGGCGGAGGTCGTCGCGGTCGCCCCAGCGGTCGCCGCGCTGCCGCGCCTGCGGCTGCGCGGTCTGATGGCGGTTCCGGCGCCGGCGGCGACCTTCGACGAGCAGCGGCGACCGCTGGCTCGGCTGCGGGAGTTACAGGAGCGTCTGAACGCCGCGGGGCTGGCGCTGGATACGCTGTCCATGGGGATGTCCGACGATCTGGAAGCCGCCATCGCCGAGGGCGCGACCCTGGTCCGGATCGGCGCCGCGCTATTCGGCCCCCGCGTTTGATGAGCGGCTTTGCGTTATGCTAATTATGCTAATAATGAATGCCCGCGAACATTCTGAGTTCGAATCCAACTCCAACCGTGTGCCGGCGCCCCGAGAAGCTCTAATGCCTTTGCTCAGTTCGCCCTCTGCGTTCGTCGCATTCGTCGCGTTCGTCGCGTTCGTCGGATTGGCTGTGTTGTTAAACGCACTGCCGGTATGGGGGGCGGATGATCTCTATCTGAGCGAGATCGAAGAGGAAGCCAAGCGACAGGCCGCTACCTTGATCATCAATCCGACCGCGCCGAATGCGGCGACCGCACCCGATACCACGGCCGACCGGCTCGCTCCGGGGCTGGATACGGTGGCTTTCGAGCGGACCTTGCGCGCGGAACTGCCCGGAACTTACGTTCTGTATCAGCAGCTCGATGCCGCCCGCCAACGGCAGGTGTACGCGGCTTACCGGCGCGATAACCGCCTCGCCAGCATCAGCGCCGAAGTCGCCCGATTGATCGGCGGCGGCTCTTGAATTCCAGTTCTGGCGCTATCGCGATGCGGCGCCCGTGAGTCCATGCCAATGCAACGAACGAATGTCCCCGCGACACCGAGGTGCAGATGAAACAGATTCCGATAGCCTTCATCGGCGGCGGCAACATGGCCCGCAGCCTGATCGGCGGTCTGCTGGCTGGAGACGGCGACCCGGACCGCATCTGGGTCGCCGAACCCGACGCCGGTCAGCGGGAGTTCCTGCGCGGCCGATTCGGCGTCCATACCGACGCCGATAACGAAGCCATCGCCGCCCGGGCTGAAGTGGTGGTGCTGGCGGTCAAACCGCAGATCCTGCGTGAGGTCGCCCTGAAGCTGGCTCCGGTCGTGCAGGCGCGCCTGCCCCTGGTGATTTCCATCGCCGCCGGCGTGCGCGAACCGGACCTGCGCCACTGGCTGGGCGGCGGATCGCTGGCGCTGGTGCGGACCATGCCCAATACGCCGGCCCTGGTCGGCAGCGCCGCCAGCGCCTTGTTCGCCAACCCGTTCGTGACCGAGGAAGGCCGGCAACGGGCCGAGTCGCTGTTGCGGGCGGTCGGGGTTACGGTCTGGGTGGACGACGAAAACCTGCTGGACACGGTCACCGCGTTGTCCGGCAGCGGACCGGCCTATTTTTTTCTGCTGATGGAGGCGTTGGAACAGGCGGCGACCGCCGCGGGGCTGGATGCGGATATCGCCCGACTGCTGACCTTGCAGACCGCGTTCGGCGCGGCCAAGATGGCCTTGGAAAGCGTGGATAGCCCCGCGACTTTGCGGGTTCGGGTCACCTCGCCGGGAGGCACCACCGAGCAGGCGCTGGCGGTCCTCCATGAAGGGGCGATGAATACCCTGATCGCCAAGGCGCTGGAAGCCGCCCGCCACCGCTCGCGAGAGTTGGGCGAATTGCTGGGAGGCCGGCCATGACCGCCGTGCTGTTCCTGATCCAGGCTGCCTTTGGTTTCTATATCCTGGCGGTGATGCTGCGCTTTCTGCTGCAATGCGTGCGCGCTGATTTCTACAACCCACTGGTGCAGTTTCTGGTCCGTATCACCAATCCGCCGCTGTGGCCGTTGCGCCGGATCGTGCCGGGTTTCCGGGGCTTGGATCTGGCGGCGGTGGTTCTAGCGTTCGTCTTGCAATTGCTTGAGGTGTGGCTGGTGGCGACGCTGCTGGGTCGGGATGTCGGCGTCGGCGGCCTGGTGCTCCTCGCCTTCGGAGAACTGCTCAAACTGGTGATCAACATTTATCTTTGGGGGGTGATCATCCAGGCCGTGCTCAGTTGGATCAATCCCGATCCCCGCCATCCGATCGTCCGCTTGCTCGCGCAGTTGACCGCGCCGGTGCTGCGGCCGGCGCGACGGCTCATTCCACCGATTTCGGGCGTGGATCTGTCGCCGATCCTGGTGGTGGTGACGCTGATCTTCGTCAGCCTGTTGTTGCAGGATTTTCTGGGGTCATGGGTGGGCTTGCGCTGAGTGGAACGCCAGATGACGCTGGCTATCGCTGGGATGGCGCGGATTTGCTCCTGCGGGTTCGAGCGCAACCGCGCGCCAACCGCAATGAATGGATCGGACTCATGGAAGGCCGGTTTCGCGTTCGTATCGCCGCGCCGCCGGCCGACGGCCAGGCCAACGCCCATCTGCGAGAATTTCTGGCGGCGCTGTTCGGGGTGGCGAAAAGCCGGGTGACGCTGTTGGCTGGCGAAACCGGCCGCGACAAGCGGTGGCGAGTCGCCGCGCCGCGGTGGCTGCCGCCGGGGATCGAACCGCCCGCCTTGCGGTAATCCCCACGAAATAGAGTGCGTTCAGCAAGCTGAAAAAGTTGCGAATTTCACTTCAGTCCCCCAGTTGCCGCCAGACCCAACCCCGACTAGACTTTGCCGCTCTGCGCATAACCCCACCCCCAAGGATAACCGCTCGACGGTCAGGACCTCATGCCGCACAATTTTCCTCCGGATTCAGTCGGGCTGGTCGCGCCCCAAACCCTGCATTTCGAAGAGCCGCTGGCGCTGGACTGCGGTCGGTCGCTGGCGCAGTACGATATCGTGTTTGAAACCTATGGGACGCTGAACGCCGACCGCAGCAACGCCGTGCTGGTCTGCCACGCCCTGTCGGGCGATCATCATGTCGCCGGTTGCCATGAAGAAGATGACCCGACCAAACCGGGCTGGTGGGATAACTGCATCGGTCCCGGCAAACCGCTCGACACCCGCGAGTTTTTCGTGGTGTGCTGCAACAACCTGGGCGGCTGCCGGGGCTCCACCGGTCCGACCGCGATCAACCCGGACAACCGCAAACCCTACGGCCCAGACTTTCCCATCGTGACCGTCAAGGATTGGGTGCGCAGCCAGGCGCGGCTGGCCGACCGGCTCGGCATCCAGCAGTGGGCGATGGTGCTCGGCGGCAGTCTCGGCGGCATGCAGGCCATGCAGTGGGCGATCGTCTTTCCCGAGCGGGTGCGCCATGCGCTGGTCATCGCCGCCGCGCCGCGCCTGTCGGCCCAGAACATCGCCTTCAACGAAGTGGCGCGGCAGGCGATCCTGTCCGATCCGGACTTTCATCACGGCCATTACTACGAATTCGGCGTCGTGCCGCGCCGCGGGCTGATGCTGGCCCGGATGCTCGGCCACATCACCTATCTGTCCGAGGAGGGCATGCGCGCCAAATTCGGCCGCGAACTGCGCGAAGGTCGGATGAATTTCAACTTCAACTTCGAGACCGAGTTTCAGGTGGAAAGTTACCTGCGCCATCAGGGCCATGCCTTCGTGGACCGCTTCGATGCCAACACCTATCTGCTGATGACCAAAACCCTGGACTATTTCGATCCGGCGGCGGATTTCGATCACGATCTGGCGGTGGCCTTTCACCGCGCGCAGGCGCGGTTTTTGGTGATCTCGTTCACCAGCGACTGGCGGTTTTCACCGGCTCGCTCGCGGGAGATCACCCGGGCGTTGGTGCGGGCCGGGCGCGAGGTCAGCTATGCCGAAATTCCCTCGGAGTTTGGCCACGATGCCTTTCTGATGCCGATCCCGCTGTATCATGAGGTGCTGCGCGGCTATCTGACGCGGGTCGCTCGCGAGGTGAACGCTCGTGCGGCCTGAGCTGGAAATCATCAGTGACTGGATCCGTCCCGGCGCGCGGGTGTTGGACCTCGGCTGCGGCGACGGCGCGTTGTTGGCCTATTTGTGCGCGCATCGCCAAGTTAAGGGGTACGGTCTGGAAATCGACGCCGCCAACTTGGTCCAATGCATTCAGAGCGGCGTGAACGTCATCCACGCCGATTTGGATGCGGGCCTGGCGGACTTTGGCGACAGCAGCTTCGATTATGTGATCATGACGCAGACCTTGCAGGCAGTTCGGCGCACCGAGGCCTTGTTGGACGAGATGCTACGGGTGGGCCGGCAAGGGATCGTGACGTTCCCCAATTTTGGCTTCTGGCGATGCCGGATGCAGATTGCCTTGCAAGGGTTGATGCCAGTGGTCAAGACCCTGCCCTACCAATGGTACGACACCCCGAATATTCACCTCTTCACCCTCCGCGATTTCGAGCAACTGTGCCAACGCAAGCGAATCGATATCCTGCAACGCACGTTTCTCGACCATGCCCATTGCCCCCGGCTGGGGCCAAGGCTGTGGCCCAACCTGCTGGGCGAAATCGCCTTGTACCGGCTCGGCCGCGCCTGAGCGCCCGCCATGCAGACCCGATTTTTGGAGATTTCCCATGCCGATGAACCCGTCCGATTCCTTCCGCTTCCGCCGGCGGGACCGCCTCCGCCATTCGCGCGGCTTCACCCTGATCGAGGTGATGGTCGTCGTGGTCATCCTCAGCATTTTGGCGGCCGTTGTGGTGCCGCGGATCATGGACAATCCCGACAAGGCCCGGGTGGTCAAGGCCAAACAGGATGTCCGGGTGATCAAGAACCAGGTGGATCTATACCGATTGCATAATTTCCGCTATCCCACCACCGATCAGGGTTTGGAAGCCTTGGTGCAACGCCCCTCCGACGCGCCGCACTGGCAGGAAGGCGGCTATCTGGACCGGCTGCCCAAGGACCCCTGGGGAAAACCCTATCAGTACCTCAGCCCCGGTCAGCACGGCGATGTCGACATCTATTCGCTGGGCGCCGACGGCCAGTCGGGCGGCGACGGCGTCAATGCCGACATCGGCAACTGGAATCTGGATGACTAGGGGGTTCACCCTCCTCGAAGTCATGGTCGTGATGATTCTGGTTGGCATCATGACCAGCTTCGCCCTGTTGTCGGTGGGCGGTGGGCCGCGGGATCGGCTGGCGGAGGAAGCCCGCCGGCTGGCGGCCCTGGTGGAGCTGCACCAGCAGGAAGCCATCCTCAACAGCGAAACGCGCGCGATCCGGTTCGACCGTGAGAGCTACAGAATATTGAGCCTGGACGACCAGGATCGGTGGCGTTCGCCCGCCGCCGCCGCCAACCTGATCCAGCGCCAACTGCCCGAGGATTTGAGCCTGGGGCTGTGGGTCGAGGGCCTCCCCGTCGTTCCGGACGCCGACGACGAAGGGCCGCAGGTGTTGTTGCTGGCCAGCGGCGAGACCACCGAGTTCGCGGCCGTATTCGGGTTCGTCGCCGAAACCGGACCGGACTCGCCGCGCCATCGGGTCGATGGCGATGCGCTGGGTCGACTGACGGTGAGCGCGGTCGATCGATGAAGCCGCACGCCGGGTTTACGCTGTTGGAAGTGCTGGTAGCCATGGCGGTATTGGCCATCGCCATGGGCGCGATCATCAGCGCCGCGACCCAGAGCATCCACACTGTCACCGCGCTGCGCGACCAAACCTTCGCCGGTTGGGTGGCCCTCAATCAGGTCAACGCCCTGCTGCTGGACCCCGAACCTTGGCCCGAGGACGGTTCCCGGCGCGGCGAGGCCGAGCTGGCCCAGCGCGCCTGGCGTTGGGAGGCGCGGTTCGAAGCGACCGACGATCCCGACCTGCGCCGCGTGGAGGTCACGGTGCGCGCCGGTGCCGACGGTCCGGCCTTGAACACGCTGATCGCGTTCAAGGGTCAATCCCCGACCGACCCATCCGCCGACCCGTCACCCTCGCCATGAACGCCGTGCCGCGTGGCTTTACCTTGCTGGAATTGCTGGTGGCCCTGGCGGTGTTCGCGATTTTAGCCACCGCCGCCTACGGCGGACTGCGCACCGTGCTGTTTACCCGCGTCGCCGTGGAAACGCAAAGCCAGCGATTGGCGGCCGTGCAGTTGGCGTTCCATCGACTGGGGCAGGATATCGAACAGGCGGCGCCGCGCCGCATCCGCGATGAATATGGCGAGCCGCAAGCCGCTCTGCTCGGCGACGAGCTCGCCGACGAGCGGTTGATCCTGACCCGCGCCGGCTGGGCCAATCCGCTCGGCCAGCCCCGGGCCAGCTTGCAGCGGGTCGCCTACCGGTTGCGGGATGGTCAGTTGTGGCGGTTGCATTGGCCGGTGCTCGACCGGGGTGGCCTGATCGAGCCGCGCGAAACGCCAGTTCTGGACCAGGTGCGGGAGTTACGGATCCGGTTTTTGGATCGAAATGAGTCCTGGCGAAACGATTGGCCGCCCCCCGCCGCCGGCGAAAGCATTCCACGCGATCTCGATGCATTGCCCCGGGCGGTGGAAATCAGCGTAACCCTGGAGGACTGGGGTGAGATCACCCGCCTGCTGCTGCTCCCTGGCTGATTCCCCGTTGCGAGGGACTGGCGCGAAGCATCGCCGAAAACCAGAAATCCCGGCGGCCAACTCGCGGCCGGCGTCGCGGCGGTTCGTCGCCCGCGCGGGCTGTCGTTCTTCCGGCGTCGCCCTGATCACCGTGTTGCTTATCGTGTTTCTGGCCAGCGTCACCGCCACCAGTCTGGCGACTTTGCAGCAGATGGCCATCCGCCGCGGCACGGTGCTCCAGCACCAGCAGCAGGCCCGGCTGTACGCGCTGGGCGCCGAACAGTGGGCGAAGATCATCCTGGAGCGCGACCTGGAGGACAGCGAAACCGATCATCCCGGCGAGAAATGGGCCAACCTGCCGCCGGCGTTGCCCATCGAAGGTGGCGCGCTCACCGCGCGCATCACGGACTTACAGGGCTGTTTTAACCTCAACAATGTGTGGCGATCGGCCGCGAC
>DAIRDI010000056.1:0-13873 GCA_036796235.1 Candidatus Competibacteraceae bacterium
TGGCCTCGGCCATCGCCACCGGGCTGGCGCAGGGGCTGCCCCTGACCGTGGCGGTTCGGCGGGCGTTGACTTATGTCCGGGAAGCGATCCGCACCGCGCCGAATCTTGGCCAAGGCCGCGGTCCGTTAAACCACGGGCATACGATGCGGCCGTGGAATTGAGCGATCCCGGCGATGGCGGCCGAATGGGCTATCGCTGGATTTCTGGCAACGCGTTCCCGCGCTACCCACCGCCCGCCGAAAACCGCTCCCAGATTTCAACTTCTCGTCGCGCCAACAACCGTTCGGTGAATTCCAGCGCCGCCGCGAGATGCGCCTCCGCCGCCCTGCCGAGCGGTTCGCCCAACTCGAAGGACTCGCCGCGAATCGCCAGTTGGAAAGCCGGTGGTGGAGCGGCGTGATTGACTCGCGCGTAAACGTGAAGGACGGCGGCGGGCGACAACGCATGACTGGTATAGCTGGTGTCTTGCGCCGGCCGCAGGCGAGTGAATTGGAACGGTGGCGAACAGGACACGCTGGCGTCCACGAACAACACCAAATCCCGTCCCTCCAGGTCGACGACATGTTCGATCTGGAGCTGAAAATCGGTGAACAGCTCGACGGCGTCGCGGTCGCCGCGCGGCTCCCGCCATTCCGCCAACCGCTCCAGAAACAACGGCCCCAACGCATCATCGCCCCGGCTGGGGTTGCCGATCGCCAGAATCAGCACCCCAGCGCCGGACGCTTTCACGCCAATCCTCGCTCCAATGCGTGCGGAAACTCGGCATTGCGGACGGTCCCATCCGCATCCCGCACCAGACAATCCACCACTGTCCCACTCGCTTCCTCAACCAGCTCCACCACCAGCGGCATTTGGCCCAAGGCATGAGTGGCGCAGGACAAGCAGGGATCGTACGCCCGCACCGCGACTTCGATCTGGTTCAGCAGCGGCTCGGTCAATTCCTTACCGTTCAGATACCGCTCCGCCACCTGCCGGATGGACTCGTTCATCGCCTGGTTATTGTTGGTGGTGGACACGATCAGATTGGCCTTCTCGATCAATCCGTCCTCGTTGATGCGATAGTGATGGAACAGCGTGCCGCGCGGCGCTTCCACCACCCCGATACCTTCCTGCGCCAGCGGGCCGAGCGGCGCCACCAACTCGCTGCCGAGCAGGTCCGAATCGTGCAGCAACTCCTTGATCGCCTCAGCCGAATACAGCAGTTCGATCATCCGGGTCCAGTGATAAGCCAGGGTCACATGAATCAGTTGCCCGCGACCCATCGCCATGAAATCCCGCCGTTCTTGCTCGGCCAGCGGTGTGGGAATGAAATCGCAGTTGTTGATCCGGGCCAGCGGCCCAACGCGATACCAGCCCTGTTCGGGTCCCAGCGAGTTGATGAACGGGAACTTCATATAGCTCCACGGCTTGACCTGCTCGCGGAGCACCTGTTCGTAGCGCTGGTAGTCGAGATGATCGAAAATCAGGCCGCCGCGCCGGTTCTTGGCCCGCAACCCACCGTGATAGAGATCCAACGCCCCGTCGGCGCGGATCAGGCTGAGATAGTGGCTGCGAATCGTGGCGAAATCGGTGTAATAGCCGGGGTTCTTCTCAAAGGCCTGGCGCATTCGTTTAATGACGTCGCGGCCCCATTCGATCATCTGGTCGAGATCGGTCAGCAGGTAGTCGCGTTCAGCCACGGTCAACGCCTTGTTGACCCCACCCGGCACCGTGGCAACGCCGTGGACTCGCTTGCCGGCGACCACTCGAATCACTTCCTGGCCGTACTTGCGCAGTAGCACGCCTCGGCGGGCGATCTCGGGATGGTCGGCGATGACCCCAACCACATTCCGATGCGAGGCTAGATCGTCGTAATCGAATAAAAAGTCGGGTGAGGCCAGATGAAAGAAATGCACCGCGTGCGATTGCAGGGTCTGGCCGAGGTGCAGCAACCGGCGAATTTTCTCAGCGGTCGGCGGCAACTCATGCACCCCGACCAATTGATCCACCGCCTTGCCCGCCGCCAGGTGGTGACTGACCGGGCAAATGCCGCACAGGCGCTGCACGACGATCGGCACTTCCCAATAGGGCCGGCCCTGAATAAATTTTTCAAAGCCGCGAAATTCGACGATGTGCAACCGCGCCTGGCGGATGTGATGCTCCTCGTCCAGGAGCAAGGTGACCTTGCCGTGACCTTCGACCCGGCTCAGCGGCTCGATGACGACGCGCCGCAACTTTTCCGGTTCAGCAACGGTTTCCGCGATATTCATGGCTGGCCTCGCTCAATCGTAGTGCAGCTGCTGATAGGGCAACGCGACGGGCTGCCCGGCCAGCAATTCGTTGACAAAAGTCCAGATCGCATCCGCCGACGGCGGACAGCCGGGCAGGAAGTAATCCACCTTCACCACTTCGTGAAGCGGACGCACCCGGTCGAGCAACAACGGAATTTCCGGGTCGTTGGGAATTTGCGCGTCGACCAGGGCGATCCCGTTTAGGTACGACTCTTCCAGACATTCCTTCAGGTCGAATTGGTTGCGCAGCGCCGGCACGCCGCCATTGATCGCGCACGCGCCCATCGCAACCAAAATTTTACAGCGGGCGCGGAATTCATGGAGGACGTGGACGTTTTCGGCGTTGGCGACGCCGCCCTCGATAATACCGATGTCACAGGGGCCAAGAATCTTGATGTCGGTTAGTGGGCTGCGATCCAGCGCCACGTGCTCGAACAGCTCGAACAGTCGCTCGTCGAGATCGAGGATCGACATGTGGCAGCCGAAGCAACCGGCCAGCGAGCAGGTCGCGAGCTTCAGACGGGGTTTAGTCATGACGGCGTCCTCCCTGGCTTTCCGGCACTTGCGCGACATCGCCCACCACATCGACCGATTGCCGATCGTACAGCCGTCGCCCGATCGGCGATTCATAGCCCCGATGTTTGATCAGAATCGTCCCGGTCGGACACACCTGAGCAGCCTTGTCCGTGATACTGAACGTGGTGGCGCCCAACCGGCCGGAGGGGGTATTGACCACCAGATGGGCGTGGATACCCCGCCCGTGAACCGCGAACACGTTTTTGCCGTCCACGTCGCGACTGGCCCGCACGCACAGCTCGCACAGAATGCAGCGGTTGAAATCAATCACCGCATCCGGGTGGGAGGCATCCACCGTCCGGCGCGGATAGAAGTGGGGATAATGCGGCTCCAGCATCCCCACGTAGTAGGCCACCGCCTGCAACTGGCAGGCTCCGCTTTTTTCACAGGCCGGGCAAATATGATTGCCTTCGACGAACATCATTTGCAGGATGCCGCAGCGAATATCGCGCAACTCCTCGGTTTCGCTCTCCACGGTCTGACCGGCCGCCGCTGGGGTGGCGCAGGCGGCCTGCATCCGCCCGTTGACCTTGGTCAGACAGACTCGACAACTGCCGTGCGCCTTGAATTCCGGGTTGAAACACAGATGCGGGATGTAGATCCCGGCGGCGCGCGCCGCCACCATAATGCTTTGACCGTCCTCAAACGGGACCGGTTGCCCGTCCAGGGTAAAAGACTGTTCCTGGCTCATGGCATGGCTCCCAGCAAGTTCCGGTCGTCGTCGGGCACGGTCGATGCGTCCCGCGCGGGCAGCAGTTTGGCCAAGCGCACCAGATCGTCATCGTGCGCATCCAGCCAATGCGCCTCCGGATCATCCCGCCCGCTCAACCGGCGGGCCTCGCCCAGCGCCGCATCCAGATCGAAGGCCGGTTCGAAGGCCGTGGACCGCAGACGCCGCTCCCAGGCCTCCGGAAACTGGTCGAGACTGTACAACACCGAGTTCGGCGCGGTCTGACCCAGCCCGCAGTGGCTACCGGCTTTCATGATTCGACCCAGCCGACGCATCTCTTCCAGGTCGGCACGCGTCCCGCGGCCGGTATGCACCTTATCCACCAGATCGCGCATCAGCGAGGTGCCGACCCGGCAGGGCGTACAGAATCCACAACTTTCATGTGCGAAGAAATGGGCGAAATTGCGCATGCCGTCCAGAATATCGCGATGCTTGGCGAACACCATGAACGAGCCGCCGGTGGCCAAATCCTCGAAACTGATTTGCCGGCCGTAATGGCTGGGGGCGATCGTGCGTCCGGCGGGACCGGCCATCTGGACGCCCTGCGCGTCCCGCGCGCCGCAATCTTCCAGCACCTGCCGCACGGCCACGCCGAACGGATATTCGTAGATGCCGGGCCGCTCGCAGTCCCCGCTCACGCTGAGCAGTTTGGTGCCCTTGGATTCAGCCGTGCCGCGACTGGCGTACCACGCGCCGCCCTCGGCCGCGATCTTGGCGGTGATGGCGAAGGTCTCGACATTGTTGACCACGGTCGGTTTGTTCAAATAGCCGTGGGTGGTCGGGAACGGCGGGCGGATGCGCGGAGTCCCGTGCTTGCCTTCCAGCGATTCGATCAGCGCCGACTCCTCGCCGCACACATAGGCGCCCGCGCCGAGGTGGATGTCGATGTCGAAATTAAAGGTCGGATCGCCCAGAATCGCCGCGCCCAGCAAACCCACCTGACGACGACGTTGCAAGGTCGCCTTGAGGGCGTCCAACATATAGCGATACTCGCCGCGCAGGTAGACGAAGCCCTGGCGGGCGCCGAGCACCCGACCGCACAGGGTCATGCCTTCGAACACCAGGTCGGCGTACTCCTGCATCAACACCCGATCCTTAAAGGTGCCCGGCTCGCCCTCATCGGCGTTGCAGACCACGTATTTGACATCGCCGGGCGCGTCCAGACAGGATTGCCATTTGAGCGCCAGTTTGAAACCGGCGCCGCCCTGACCGCGCAGGCCAGACTTGATCAACTCATCGACGATGGTTCGTCCGCCGCGTTCGAGAACGGCGCGCAAGGCCGCGCCATCGGCGAAATGCCGGCCGAGCAGGATGTCGGCTCGACGGATATTGCTAACTACTTCGAAGAACTCGCGCGGCCATTCCGCAAGCGGCGCCACCCGCTCGACCAGTTCCGCGATTTGATCCAGACGGGGTTTGTCGAGGCGGGTCAGCGCGTAGCCGTTGACCAACGCGGCCGGACCCTGATCGCACATGCCGGTGCAAGAGGTGACGCCGACCGTGACCCGGCCATCGGCGCGGGTTTCACCGATCCCGACCCCCAACCGGTCGCAGAGATAGCGCAGCAATTCCCGGTTACCGAGCATCCGGTCGGTGATATTGTCGCTGAAGAGAATATCGTAGGAGCCATGCGGTTGGGTGTAGAGAAAGGAATAGAACTCAGCCACCCGGCGTACCTTGTCGGGCGAAATGCCGAGATCCTCGGCCACCCGATCCATGGCTTCGGGCGATAGCCAGGAAAGCTTGTCCTGAACCTCGCGCAAGATTTGCAGCAGTCGGGTCGACAGGCCGTGGTGACTCTGCACGATCTCGTCAATAGTTTGAGCAAGCGGACTGGATTCCGCCATGGACCACCTCCGTCGTTGGTTCGCCGATCCGCCGGCGCAGGGACGTGGATGGCGCACTTTGCACAGGTGTTGCCGTTTGATGAATACTGCTATAAGCAATGGTTCGGACAGTTTTGGTTTTCAGCCTTGTGGCGGATGACGTAGGAAACTTCTTGCAAAATCAGCGCTTCGAGCATCGGCAACAGATCAAGCAAAATCAGCAAGTTATTTTTATCAAACTCCGGTCAGCCCCCGAGCTTGATTTAATGCCTCCTATGGAAGCCAACCTGTTGATTATGATTGTCAGAACTGTCCGAAGTATTGATAAGCATACTCCAAACTGAGGAATTTTTTATATCGTCCGGCGCTGAAATCGCGGATTTCACCGTCTTCGATCAAGAATGGGGAACATGGTACTGGGTAGGCGCATCAAATAGTTGTGATGTTTTCTACCGCGCATCTCCACCCCTAGCCGCGAGCATCCTGGCGTCGCCAGGAGATTACAGGCAGAATTTCATCATTAACCTTTCATCCTTAGAATATAGAGACGTCCACATGCCAAGTCCCTTTCGAAAACACCTCCACTGGCTGCTGCTGGGATGGCTGACCGCCGGCGTTGCCTCGGCGGCGGTCTATCCTCTACCGCCCCCCGGTTCCGACGTCATCGGTCAGGTCCGAGTCGCTTACGCCAACCCGGAGGATACCCTGCTCGACATCGCCCGCCGCCACAGTTTGGGCTATGAGGAGATCGTTCACGCCAACCCGGGCGTGGACCGTTGGATGCCCGGGCAAGAGACGCCGATCGTGCTGCCGACCCGCTACATCCTGCCCGACGCGCCCCGCGAGGGCATCGTGCTCAATATCCCGGAAATGCGGCTGTACTACTATCCTAAAGCAGGCTCCGACGGGCAGAGGGTGGTCTACACCTATCCGGTGAGCATCGGTCGGATGGACTGGAAGACGCCTCTCGGCGTGACCCGAGTGACCAGCAAGGAAATCGATCCGCCTTGGCGGCCGCCCGCCTCGATCAAGGCCGAACACGCCGCGCAAGGCGACATTCTGCCGGACGTGGTTCCAGGAGGTCCGGACAATCCCTTGGGTCGTCACGCCCTGCGGCTGGCGCTGCCGAGCTATCTGATTCACGGCACCAACCGACCCTTTGGAATCGGTATGCGGGTCACTCACGGTTGCGTGCGGATGTACCCTGAAGATATCGAACGCCTGTTCGGCATGGTTCCGGTTGGCGTCACGGTGCGCATCATCGATCAGCCGGTTAAGGTCGGCTGGTTGAATGGCGAACTCTTCGTCGAAGCACACGCACCGCTGGAAGAAGACAACCTGCCGATACAGATCACCCTGGAACAGGCTCAACGGGCGGTCGCCGCCAAGACGGGCCCAGAACTAACCGGAGTCGATCAAATCACCTTGAAGGTGGTGGTAGACCAGTTCAGCGGCATGCCGGTGGCCATCAGCGCCGAACCAGATTCGATCTGGGACGACCGGACCGCGCGCGAGCCGCCCGACCGATTCTATCCTGCGTATCCAACATCTAACCGGCTACCCCTGCCCAACCCAGCGGCGATTGGACCCTACCCCCCTTATCCGCCGCGCCGAGACCCTTCCCCAGCCATGGCGGCTCCGGCCGAGCTGCCGATCCCTGCTGGACCCTACCCCCCTTATCCGCCGCGCCGAGCCCCTTCTCCGGCCATGGCGGCCCCGGCCGAGCGGTCGATCCCTGGAACGCTCCCCAACTCCGCTCCGCCCTACCACCAGAGACCAACGGTGGGTTATCCCCCTACATACTCCACATACCCCAGACACCCCACCTACCTTGCAGACTCTAACCCGGAGCCGCCTCCCGTCGCGCCTCCACCCGTTTATCGACCCGCTCCCTATCCTACGGCCCGCTACCCGGAATTCCCCGCTGAGTCGCGCCCCTGGCCATCGCGAGACAGTCCACCGCTGCCCGTGGAACTCCCTCCAGCCAGCCGGTGGTAAAGACCACAAAAAACCCCGCGATCAGCAGATCGCGGGGTTTTTATTCACTTGCCGTCTTCGGCGTTCGAATCACTTAAACATCGAACGCTTGAACATGCGGTTGATCTTCTCTTCAGTCGCCATGCTCATGGATCTGGCTTCGCCGGCGATGGTTTTCGCTTCATTAGCGGTATCCATCGCATTGCTAGCCATGGATTTCGCCTCGTTGGCGTCGTTCTGCACCTTTTGCAGATCGCTGGTGCTGGCGCAACCGACCGTTAAGCCAGCGATTACAGCCAGCGCGGCAATCTTGGTCAAAAGCTTCATGGACATCATTTAAGCTCCTCCGAGCATTATCAAGGGTATTGTTGATACAAAGAATGCGGTCAATGGCGGCAGGTCTGCCGCAACGTTGGATTATATAGGACAAAGAGTTCCGTTTGCAGACAATTTCAAATGCGGAAGTCAACGAATTTCAACGCGCATCCCGATTTTAATCCAGGGGCGGAGTGCGTCAATCTGCTGGTTGTCCAAAGCCACGCAACCGCTCGTCCAGTTAATGCCAGCGGCATGTACGGCCAAATCGCCGTTCCCCACCCCGTGAATGCCGATCTGTCCGCCCAATGGCGTATCCTGTGGGGGGGTGCGGCCATCGAGCCAAGCGGCGCGGATGCGCTGGTAGGTCAGCCAATCGATCCGGTTTTCTCGCAGCGCCCGCTCGGCATGGTCGAGATTAGGATAATCGAGTCCGAAGAACGTCTTAAACCGACTGCGCTCGTTGATCCAACCCACCCGGAACACCCCGAGCGGCGTCTTGTTATCGCCGCGCCGTTGCTTGATCCCCACGCCGCTGCTGCCCACAACGATCCGATCGAAGACCTGGACCGGCCGATCATACCGCATGACGCTCAAGGTATTCGCCCGAGTATCCACCAACAGCCAGGACCCAGCGGGCGCCGCGGGACGACCAATCGCCACCGGTGGTGGCGTGACTTCTCTTTGCGGAGCGCAGGCGGCGATCACTCCCGTCAAGGCAACACAAAGAATCAACCGTTTAGCAACACCCATCCCCATCACAACCATCCTCACCCTCATTACCGGCCATCCGCTCGTGGATCAGACAGAACGGCGACGCCGTTTTGGCTCACTTCATTTTCTCCGGACAACCGAGCGGCATGTTGCCGGGTCAGCGCCAGAAATCGAGGGGTCGGACCGACATCCTCATAGATGGGATCGCCCAATTCATCCTCGGCGATAACCCGCTCCCCCTGTTGGTAAGGCAGGATCGCTTCAAGCGTGTCGAGCGCCGCCCCCAGCAAATCGGTGATCAGTTGCTCTTCGGTCTTGCGCGGATACAGGTCCCGCAAGGCCGCGATTCGGGCGGCGTCGCGGACCGGCAATCGCGCTCGATATTCCCGCGCGGTCAGCTTCGCTCCGCCGGTCCGGTCCCATTCCTCCAACAATTGCTTGATGTGCATGCTTGATTCTCTGCCTCAATCAAAACGCGGCTCCAGAACGACTGGACTCAGCAGGGAGTTGCCGATAAAGCAATTCTCCTTCGCCTTGCGATGCAATTCCAGCACGGCGTCGGTGCCGGGAATGCGTTCGCCACCGAACCTGACCTTGGGCCGCAGCACCAGTCGCGACACCATCGTCTTGCCTTGCTCGTTCTTGCCGAGTTCGGCCACCGGTTCGTCCTCGTAACTATCCACCACCAACCGCTTGAGCGCGGCGATGGCCAGAAACGTGAGCATGTGACAACTCGACAACGCCGCCAGCAGCGCCTCTTCGGGATTGCTCATCGCGGGATTGCCGGAATATTCTGGCGCCGCCGAACCCCGCACGACCTGACCGCCAGCCAGATGCCAGATATGGCTTCGGTCGAATGTTTTATAATCGAAATCCGGCGTGGCGCGTCGCCACGTCAGACTGATGGAATAGTCGGACATACTGGATTCCTTGAAAATCTGATTCCTTAGAAATCTAGGGAGTCGCTGGTTCGACGGGTTGGACCAGCGCGATCGAGAAACTTCCCCCGCCCAGCGTCAGTTCGAGACCGCGCTGGACGTTCTGCAGGTAGAGGGTCACCCCTTTTTCATTGCGCAGCACGGCGCTCCCACCGCCTTGGAACAGGGTTGCCGCTCCCTCGACCGCCACGTAACGACCGGCGAAATCGGCGACTTCCCGCAACTTATAGATCTGACCGAGCGCGCTGACTTGGGTGATGCCAACCGTCGCCAGCTTGAACCCCGAGATCGTAAACGGATACTGCTCGCCTTGGAATTCCAGCATGCCTTCTCCCTGACCATAACCGAACACGAACCCATAAGAAGTGCTGGAAAAACGCAGGCGCGCATCCGGGCGCGCGTCTTGAGCCCAAACAGCGCTTCCGCACACGACCAACGCGCCCAACAAGGTTAGCCACACCACGCGCGTCACCATCATCGCACCTCCCCTCATATCAAACACGAGCCCGGATGCCGATGAATTCCAAACCGCGATCGGTCGCGCGACCTAGAACAACTCGACATCGCCTTCATCCATGGATTGCTGCAAAACCACCTTGCTTTTCTGAAACACCGAGGAGCCGCGAATCCGGTGTAACCCCTCGCTCAGAGCGTGTAACGCCAGCCGGGCGTCGCCGCCACTCCAAGCCTTCTCGGCGAACATTTGCAGTTGGCCGCGTACATCCACCAATACTCGTTCCTGCTCGCCGAGTTCCCGGTCGGCATGGGTTAACAACTGGCCGACAATGTCCTCGAACTGCAACGACTGGACCGCCAGCCCCACGCTGCGGTCAATGCCGTTGGCGATCTCGGAGACCCGCCCCAGGTTCTGGGAAACATGCGCGTTCATATCCGCCAGCTTGGCGAACAGCAGATCGGCTCGGTCCCTGGCCTCGACCAGCGCATCCATGTCGCGCATCGCCATCTGATTCACCACGTCGTGGGTTTCCTGAACGATTTTCCTTGAATTCTCAACCTGAAGGCGGATTTTCTCGTTCAGTTTCGCCGAACTCTGCGACAGATTGCGCATCTCGGTGGCCACCACTTGAAACCCCCGACCCGCCTCGCCGGACCGGGCCGCTTCGATGAAGGCATTCAGCGAGAGCAGGTTGGTCTGCTTGGTGATCATCTCGACATTGGCCAACAGCGAAAAAGTCTGGTTCATGACTTCGGTCATGGTTTCCATCTTGGCGATCACCCCGCTGCTCTGGGCGCCGACCTGACCGAGCATATCCATGAACCCCTCCAGGATAGCTGACATGGCCTCGGCGATTTCCCGGACGCTGGCCCGGTTGTCGTGGACCCCCGAGCGATCCCGCGAAATTTCCTCGATCAGCGCGGTAACGACCTGCTGCTGGTTTCGCGTCTGTTCGTTCAAGCCATTGAAACTCTCGCCCAGTTTGACCACCGCGTCCCCGATCAGCGCCTTGCCGCGTTGAATATCGTCGTGGACTCGCCCGTCCTTCAAGGCCAGAATCTCACCCAAGGAACCCAGAACGTCGGTCACGACCCGCAACAATTCCTCGTGAGCTGTTCCCACCCCTCCGCCTGCCGCGGCGGATGAACTATTACGGGTCGGAGCAGGGACTGATGGGTCGAACGACATGCGGGAGCCTCCATTGAACTTGTTGTTGGGGGCGGGCGATACCTCGCCCCCGGCCTGGAACGCGGCCATCACGGCCTCTCCTCATGAGGCGCGCTCCGCCGCGAACCGCAAAATCTGCGCGGCAACCGCCTCCAGCGGCAGGATCTTGTCGACGCCTCCCAATTTCACCGCCTGACCGGGCATTCCCCAGACCACGCTGGTCTGTTCGTCCTGGGCGATGGTGGGCGCGCCGGCTTCGCGCATCTCCTTCAAACCCCGCGCGCCGTCATCGCCCATGCCAGTCAGAATCACGCCCACGGCGTTCTGGCCGACGTTCTCGGCCACCGACCGGAACAACACATCCACGCTGGGTCGGTGGCGATTGACCGGCGGACCATCGCTCAGGCGGCACACATAACGGGCGCCATCGCGCACGACCATGAGATGCCGATCGCCGGGCGCGATGTAGGCATGTCCCGGCATGATCTGCTGCCCGTCGCCCGCCTCGCAGACGGCAATGGCCGAGACGGAATCCATGCGGCGCGCGAACGGCCCGCTGAAGGCCTCCGGGATGTGCTGGGTCAGGACGATGCCCGGACAATCCAGCGGCATGCGCACCAGCACTTCCCGTATCGCTTCGGTACCGCCGGTGGACGCTCCGATCGCCACCAGGCTCTCGGTGGTCTTGAAGGGCCGTCGCCGACTCTCTCGCTGCAAGATTACATCGGCCGAATGCTTTTCGGCGACTCCCACGGATCGAACCGGGACCGCCGGAACAATCGGCCGATCCCGCACCCGGGCGCGGGCCGCAACCCTAACCTTTTCGCGGATTTCCCGGGCATAATCGTCCAAGGTATGGGCTACATCCACCTTCGGCTTGGTAACGAAATCGATCGCGCCCAATTCCAGCGCTTGCAGCGTCACCGCCGCGCCCGCCTCGGTCAACGACGACACCATCACCACCGGCATGGGCCGCAACCGCATCAGATTATTCAGGAACGTCAAGCCATCCATGCGCGGCATTTCCACATCCAGGGTCAGCACATCCGGATTCAGTTTCTTGATTTTGTCTCGGGCCGCGTAGGGATCGGCTGCTGACCCCACCACCTCGATCCCCGGATCCCGGTCGAGAATTTCGGTCAGGATCTGGCGAACCAGCGCCGAATCATCGACGATCAATACTTTAATCTTGTCATTAGCCATCGTTTCAATCTCCGAACAGCTCGACCTCGCCACCCTGAGTCGCTTTTTGCCGGAGTTCGCGGAGATACGCGGTCTCCTGCTGAACGATGGTCTCATTGCGGATGTTGCGCAGTTTCTTGACCAACACCTTGCCCGTCGCCGGGAAATACGCCATGCGGCGCGGAAAGGCATCGCCCACATCCTCGGCGGTCATCGTCAAACCTTCGGTTTGCAAATAATCGCGGACGAACTGGATATTTTGCCAGCCGACATCACTCATGCCGTTGATAATTCGGCCTCCGCCAAAAACCTTGACCTCCAGATTCTCGCGTCGGCCGCCGTATTTAAGGATGCAATTGATCAGTCTTTCCATCGCGTAACCGCCGTAGGCGGCATCGGCGCTGAGGCCGTGAGACCCTCCGGCGCTGTTTTCCGTCCGTTTTTCAGCCGGCAGCATGAAGTGGTTCATGCCGCCGATCCGGGCCACCTTGTCACGAATGCATGCGGAAACACAGGACCCCAGCACGGTAGTGATCATTTCGTCGCAGTGCGTGGCGTAATACTCGCCGGCCAGAATCCGCACCACCTCTATATGCTGAACTGGGTCCCAGTAGCTGTTCATGTGCCCGAACTCTGGGAGCCGCAGATGTTTCAAACGATGGGTAGGACGTAGGACCGCAGCCATGTTCGTCGTCCTATAAGCATCTTTGGTAGATGGTTTTACCCAGGGATGCGAAGCGCTCCGTCACCTTGAACAGAGATTCGGAATGGCCCACGAACAAATGGCCTCGATCGATCAGAATGTCGGCGAACCGTTCAAACAACACGCGTTGGGTTGGCTTATCAAAATAAATGACTACGTTCCGGCAAAAAACGATGTCGAAAACCCCGCGCATCGGCCATTCCTCCATCAGGTTCAAACGCCGAAAAGTGATCATCCCTCGCAAGGCCGGCGCGACCTGAACCCGTCCTTCCTGGGTGCCCCGACCTCGGAGAAACCAGCGCCGCAACCGCATCTCGGACAAACCCTTGACTCGATCCCATTCGTACACGCCACGCTCCGCCGTGGCCAGTACGTTGGAATCCAGATCGGTGGCTAAAATCTTTACATCCCACCCCGCCTCCGGCAGCAACTCTCGAAGCACCATGGCGATGGAGTAGGGTTCCTCGCCCGTCGAGCAACCGGCCGACCACACCCGAAGGCGCCGGTTGCCGAAAGCGCGTTCCCGCGCAAAGGCTGGCAGCAGATCCTCGGCCAAAAACTCGAAATGATGCGGCTCTCGGAAAAACGCCGTCAGATTGGTGGTCAGGGCGTTGACGAATTCGCCTAGTTCGGCGCTATCTCCACCGGTCTCCAACAACCGGCAATATTCCTCGAACCGCCGCAATCCCAATTGACGCAAGCGCCTGGACAGGCGGCTGTACACCAATTCGCGCTTGCCGTCGGCCAGCGAAATCCCCGCCACTTGGTTGATGATTTGGCGGATCCGCTGAAAATCCTGGTCGGAAAACTCAAACTCTGCGCTCGCCACAAATTTTCTTCCTCATTATCCATGGAGCGACCGAAAAATGATGGTTATACCGTTACGAGATAGCACCTTGCGGTTCGACCGCCCGGACATCTTCCAGGGCGAACATCTCCTCGACGCTCAGCAGGCGATCCACATCCAACAGCATGACCATGCCGGTTTCCAGGGTCACCAGGCCGCTGATGAATTCGA
>DAIRDI010000057.1:0-13765 GCA_036796235.1 Candidatus Competibacteraceae bacterium
AGAGCTGGGTGTTGCGGGCGATGCGCGCCGAGAAGTCGGTCGGCAGGGCGATGGCTTCGTCCAGAGCGTTGGTGTGCAGCGACTGGGTGTGGCCCAGCGCCGCCGCCAGCGCTTCGATGCAGGTGCGGGCGACGTTGTTGAACGGGTCCTGCTCGGTCAAGCTCCAGCCCGACGTCTGGCTATGCGTGCGCAGGGCCATCGACTTGTCGCTCTTCGGATTGAACTGCTTGATGATCTTGGCCCACAGCAACCGGCCGGCCCGCATCTTGGCCACTTCCATGAAGTAGTTCATGCCGATGGCCCAGAAGAACGACAGCCGTGGGGCGAAGGCGTCGATGTCCATTCCCGCCTTGATGCCGGTGCGAACATATTCCAGGCCGTCGGCCAGAGTGTAGCCGAGTTCCAGGTCGGCGGTCGCTCCGGCCTCCTGCATGTGATAACCGGAAATGGAGATGCTGTTGAATTTCGGCATCTCCTGGGTGGTGTAGGCGAAGATGTCGCCGATGATCCGGACCGAGGGATCGGGCGGATAAATGTAGGTGTTGCGCACCATGTACTCTTTCAGAATGTCGTTCTGAATGGTGCCGGTGAGCTTGTCGTGCGGGACGCCCTGTTCCTCGGCGGAGACGATGTAGAAGGCCAGGACCGGCAAGACCGCGCCGTTCATGGTCATGGACACCGACATCTGATCCAGCGGGATGCGATCGAACAGAATCCGCATGTCGAGAATGGAGTCGATCGCCACGCCGGCCTTGCCGACATCGCCGACCACGCGTGGATGATCGGAGTCGTAGCCGCGATGAGTCGCCAGATCGAAGGCGATGGACAACCCTTTCTGCCCGGCGGCCAGGTTGCGGCGATAGAAGGCGTTGGATTCCTCGGCGGTGGAGAAGCCGGCGTACTGGCGCACCGTCCACGGCTGGGTCACGTACATGGCCGGGTAGGGGCCGCGCAGGAACGGCGGGACGCCGGCGACGTAGCCGAGGTGTTGCAAGTCCTTGATGTCATCCCGCGTGTAGAGCGGCTTGACGTCGATGTGCTCCATGGTCGCCGCGACCAGTTGCTCCAGGGTCTTCCCCGTGGCTTTCTCCACCGTCGCCCGCCATTCGGCGAAGCTGGGCTTGGGGAAGTCCATATCATAGGCCATTGAGGCGAAATTCGGTGACGTGCTCATTGGGCGACCCCCATGTTCTTCTGCAAGGTTGACAGTAAGGCTTGGCAATTGGCGGCGAGGTGAATGAAGTCATCGACGCCGGCGGCCTTGAACGCCTCGACGTGATCGGCCGGATAGCCGGCCAGCAGCACGATCAGGTCAGGACTGGCCTTCTTGAGTTTCTGGACCAGCGGCGGGACGATCTCGGGATAGGTCGGATCGGTGGAGCAGATCACCACCGCCTTGGCGTTGGAAGCCAGCGCCGCGTCCGCCGCCTCGTCCGGGGTGTTGAACCCGGCGGGATAAATCGTTTCGAAGCCGCCCACGCCCAGGAAATTAGTAACGAAATCGGCACGACCCTTGTGCTGGACCAGCGGGCCCATGTTGGCCAGGAACACCTGCGGCCGTTGGCCGATCCGGGCGACATAGGTTTCCGCCGCTTGCCGCAACGCTTCGAACGCTTGCGCGCCGCGCTGGGCATGGATGGGGTTAATCATGGGACCGGCCTTGGCGGTGGCGCGCGCGGCCTGGGCGATTTCACCCAGGGTCGCGCCGGCGCGCGCGGCCTGAATCGCGGCCTCGACCACGGCGCCGCCCTGGGTCAGTTGCTCCAGCGCCGCTTGCTTGGGGCCGGTATTGGCGCTGGCCCGATACGACTTTAGCGCTGCCGTCCGTTCGGTTTGAATCGCCCACGCATCCACCGGCGCCGGTTCGATCCGGGTTTCCTTCAGGTTCGGGTACATGTTGGTGCCGACGAAGATGTCCTTGCGCTTGGCGATGTTGGCCGCGCGCTTGGCGGCGGTGTCGGCGATTTGGGACTGCGGCCAGTCGGTTGCGAGGGCTTTGGCCATCCCCCCTTGTTTCTCGACCTCCTGGAAGAGCGCCCAGGTTTTGCGGCCCACCGAGTCGGTGAGGTTTTCCACGAACCAGGAACCACCGGCGGGATCCACGGTGCGGGTAATGTGGCTTTCCTCACGCAACACGATATGCATGTTACGCGCGATGCGGCGGGAGAATTCGTCGGGGACGCGCAGCAACTCGTCGAACGGAGAGATATGCATGCTGTCGCAGCCGCCGACCGCGCTGGAAAACGCTTCGGTGGTGGCGCGCAGCAGGTTGACGTGCGGGTCGTAGACCGTCTGGTTCCAGGCTGAAGTGCGCGTGTGCAGGCTCATCTTCTGGGCTTCCGCGTTGCCGCCGAACGCCTGGACGATCTTGGCCCACACCAGCCGCGCGGCCCGCAACCGGGCGATCTCCATGAAGAAGTGGGTACCCACCGACAGCGAGAAGCGAATGCGCGGGGCGGTGTCGTCGATGCTCAACCCGCGGGCCTGCATGGCGCGGAGATAGTCGACCGCCGTGGCTAAAGCAAAGGCCAGTTCCTGCGTCGCGCTGGCGCCGCCGTTGTGATAGGGATGGCCTTGGACCGTGATCGTCTGCAAGTGCGGAGCGTGGGTCTTGGCCCAGGTGGTGAGTTGCGCCATCACGTCGTAGATGCCATCCAGATCGCGGGGCAGCTTGCCATCGCGGGCTAGTTGGCCCAGCGGGTCCATGCCGATGCAGCCGCGCAGCTTGGCCAGCGACTGACCCTGTTGCTCGACCAGCGCCGCCAGCAGGGCGGTGAAGGTCAGGGCGCTGGTGCTGGCCTGGATGTAGATCGGGATGGCTTCGAAATCCACTCCGGCCAGCGCCTGGGCGAGGTCGGCGACGCTGGAAACGGACAGCCCGCCTTTGCCGACGTCCTCGGCTTCGGCCTGGTCGGCGTCGATGCCGGCCAGGGTCGGACGATCGAGCACCAGGTTGATGGCGTTCTGGCCGCGCGCCAGGTCGGCGCGCAGGGCTTCGTTGAACGTCGCCGGCGTGGCGTAGGGGAGTTCCTGAGCGACGTCCCAATATTTGGCGACGTAGCCCAAGGGCTCGGCGCCGCGCAGGTAGGGGGCGAAGCCGGGCAGGTTGTCGAGATGGGGCAGGTTGGCGATGTCCTCCTGCCGGTACATCGGCTGAAGGTCGATTTCCTCGTAGGTTTTGGTGACCAGCCGTTTCTCGAAAGGGGCGCCCTTGAGGAATTTGTCGACGACCTTGCGCCATTCCTCGTAAGGGGTGGGTGGAAATTCGCCGAACGTCGGGGTTGCCGTGTCCGATTGTTGTGGGTTTGACATGCGCATCCTCCAGTGGATCGAAACGCGAGGGGTGGACAGTACCGCGAAAGTATAACCGAAGATGGCCGGAATCGCGGCTGGGAGTCGGATCGACGGTGCTTGGGAGTGGTTGCAATCCCAAAAGGGGATGACATACTAAAAAGGTCTAGCGTTTTTGCCAACTCAAAATCCTCTCAAACCCCAAGCAACCAGGAGATTCTCGTGTCTGACAGACCTTTCAAAGTGTTGGGTATCCAGCAGATCGCCATCGGCGGGCTGGACAAGTCGAAACTGAGCCGGCTGTGGATCGATACGCTGGGCCTGACCCTGACCGGCAATTTCCGCAGCGAGCGGGAGAACGTGGACGAGGACATCGCCGCCATCGGTTCCGGCCTGCTCAAGGTCGAGGTGGATCTGATGCAGCCCATCGATCCCACCAAGGCGCCCAAGGTCCACGAGCCGCAGCTCAATCATGTCGGGTTGTGGATCGACGATCTGGCGGCGGCGGTGGAGTGGCTGACCGCCAAGGGGATGCGCTTTACCCCGGGCGGTATCCGCAAGGGTGCGGCCGGTTACGACGTCTGCTTCCTCCATCCCAAGGGTAACGACGCCACCCCATTGTGTGGCGAGGGCGTGCTGATCGAGCTGATCCAGGCGCCGCCGGAAGTCATTGAGGCCTTCGCTAAGGTCGCGTAGCGGTCGGGGAAAGCCTCGTTCGCTTGATGGCCGCTTGGAGCGGTTTACCACAGAACCCCCGGCTCCGCCGGGGGCGTTCGGCTGGTCTGCAAGTTGAATTGAGTTTGCAACGCTTAACGTCATGGTTCTTGGGCGTGAGTTCTGACATGTTCGGCAATGCTACGCTTGCGCCTGACTTGGCACACTAGATTTTCTTTTAGAAGCCAGTATGGAAAATTGAGGGAATCCATGTCGCTACAAAAATTGTACAATAACCTTTTATCGATCAGTAGCGATAAAAAAACCGGTAAAATTTATGTCTATGTTAGAGAAAACCGCTCCAGACGCACTGGGGTTATTCTAGTTGGTTCTGGAGAAGTTATGGGGATAAATTATTTCCAGAGAACAGGTGGTTCCGCCTTTGCTTATCTGCTGTCGTTAGGGGTTGAAGAAGTTGTTTTTATGCCACGCTCCGACGTAGAGAATTATAATAGAGAAGCCGATGCTCCACCCATGTTAATTGTGTTAAAAATCTTGAAAGATAAATTGCTCGCTTTAGGTGTCCTTAAACAAACCGACCTGCAGCAAGAAGTGCGACAAGAGGTGGAGTTATTGCTTAAAAAAATCTATGGTCCAGGAATAGTAAAAGAAATCAATAAGATAGATGATGCTTTTCCTTTTACTCAGAATCCAAGCCAATTCTTGGATCAATGCAAGGGAAAAGCCCTTCTCATGCTTAATAAAGACCAAGTCGAAGCAATGTTTGAGCCGCTCTATAAAAAGATAAGCTAACTGCTTTTAATGGCAATTAAACTTCATAAGGAGGAGATAAGTATAATGAACCCATTTTTAGTGAGCATAACGGTCATCTGGCTGATAATAAGTTCTCTTATTTTGGTGTTTGCTGCTCTGGATTTTGACCCTGCATTCCGGTTGCTCTATTCAAACGCTATCCAAACGCTTACCCCAATTTTGAGCGCCCTATTATGCTATCGCGTCGTGATTAACTTTCCCCAAGGCAGTCCCATGCGCCAAGTTTGGGGGTTGCTTGGTAGTGGTATGTTGGCTTGGGGAATTGGCGCGGCCATTTTTAGTACGTATCCACTGCTTAATGATGGGGCGGAAACTCCTTATCCTTATTACTCGGATATCGGTTATCTTGCGTTAGTTCCATTAGTTATTTTCGCCTTGCTTTTGCTAAGAAGCACGCTAGGTATTTCCTCGCCTTTATGGGGAAAAGTAATGGCTGTGATTCTGTTTTCCGGTGCAATGATCATCAGCTTGACGGCAAATTGGGACGGTCTGTTCGAGGAAGGAATGATTTTACCTTTTGTTTCTATTTGTTACACTATTTTTGATCCTATCTTACTTGCGGTGACCATGCTGGTTGCTTCCGCATTATACGGTGGTATGGCAGGAAAAGCATGGTGGTATGTATTGGGTGGACTCGTTCTTTATTTTATTGGCAATCAAATGTATACCTATTTGGTTTTAACCGAACAATACGCTACGGGCTCTCCGATAGACGTTTTCTGGCCGCTGGGTTTTGGCATGGTTGCTTTGGCTGCGATGGTGACCCATGCCTTATTTAATAAAGGTGTTCGTTCAGTATAGGTTGGGATGAGTATTGCGTGCTTGGCCGAAAAGCCCAAAAAAGAACCGGCCAGTGGCCGGTTCACTTTCAGAGACGGTCGGGTGTCGAGCGTCGGACGGTTGTCACGCCTCAGTCACGCAGCAGTTCGTTCAGGCCAACCCGAGAACGGGTTTTCTCGTCCACCTGCTTGATGATCACCGCGCAATACAGGCTATGGCTGCCGTCCGGGGCGGGCAAAGCGCCGGGCACCACCACCGAGCCGGCCGGGATGCGGCCATAACTCACCTCGCCGGTCAGCCGGTTGTAAATCTTAGTGCTCTGCCCGATGTAGACCCCCATCGAGATCACCGAACCGCGTTCGACGATCACCCCTTCGACTACCTCGGAGCGGGCGCCGATGAAGCAGTCGTCCTCGATGATGGTCGGACTGGCCTGCACGGGTTCCAGGACCCCGCCGATGCCGACCCCTCCGGATAGATGCACGTTCTTGCCAATCTGGGCGCAGGACCCAACCGTGGCCCAGGTATCGACCATGGTCCCGGAATCCACAAAGGCGCCGATGTTGACGAAGGACGGCATCAGCACCACGCCGGGCGCGATGTGGGAACCACGCCGGGCGGCGGCCGGCGGCACCACCCGCACTCCGGCGGCCAAAAAGTCGTTCTCGCCGTAGGTGGCGTACTTGGGCGGCACCTTGTCGAAGTAGTTGGTGTAACCATCGCGAATGATCGCGCTGTCGTTCAGACGGAAGCTCAGCAGCACCGCCTTCTTCAACCAGGCGTTGACCGTCCACCCGTCCGCGCGGGGTTCGGCGACCCGAACCTGGCCCAGTTCCAGCAGGCCCAGCGCTTCCTCGACCGCCTCGCGGACCGCCGCCGGAGCCGTCGCGGCGTCGAGTTCGCCGCGCTGTTCGAACGCGTTTTCAATCATCCGTTGTAAATCAGTCATCAGGGAACATCCTCGATACGGGCGGCGTCCCAAGTTGTTAAATGCATCATTCAATGCTTAGGCACGGCCGCAAAAAACCGGCATAATAAGGGGGAATTAAGCAGTACAAAGGGTCGCCGCTCGGACGACCCCGCCAAGAGCAGACACTTTATCACCTTACGTTCCCGAACGGCAGCAGGTCGCCAGGTTAGTAGGGTGGTCGGATCGTGGCGAAATCCATACGAACACCAAAGAGGGTTATATAAGGTATGGCAAAGAAATTCGTGGCGGATGAGAGCAAGCATTCCCTGGTTGAACCCGCCCCCCCTGCGGCGAAAGGGGAAGCAACCTCCAATGCAACCGCCGCCGTGGAAAGCAAGTCGCCGACGGCCCCCGCGCCGGCGGCTGCTCGGGAATCCCAGCCTCAACCGGCCGCGGCGCGCGACGGCCGCAAGCGAGCCATCATTGAGGGGGTCAACCCGGCCATCGACGATGGCCGATTTCCGATCAAGCGGGTAGTAGGCGAACGGGTGGTGGTCGAGGCCGACGTCTTCACCGACGGTCATGATTCGCTGTCGTGCCTGCTGCAATACCGCAAGGAAGGCCGGCGCGAATGGCAGGAATCGCCGATGTCCTTTCTAGCCAACGACCGCTGGCGCGGTGAATTCCAGGTGATGGAACTCGGACGTTATGAATACACCTTGATCGCCTGGGTGGACGCCTTCAAGTCCTGGCGACACGACCTGAGCCGCTGGGTGGAGGCCGAGGATATCGCCATCGCCCTGCGCGTGGGTGATGACCTGGTCGGAAAGGCCAGCCAGCGCGCGGCCGGCGAGGACGCGCAGTGGCTGGCCCGGCGAGCCAAGGCCCTGGCCGCTGACGGGGACTTGGAACAGCGCCGGCAACTCGGGCTGGACGACGAACTGGCGCGCCTGATGGATCGTTACGCTGACCGTCGTCTGGCCAGCAGTTACGATCGGGAGCTCAAGGTCGTGGTGGACGACGAGCGCGCCCGGTTCAGTACCTGGTACGAACTGTTTCCGCGCTCCTGCGGCGCGGCGCCCGGCAAGCACGGCACGTTCAAGGACTGCGAGGTCTGGTTGCCGCGCTTGGCCGCGATGGGCTTCGACGTGCTGTATTTCCCACCGATTCATCCCGTCGGTCGCGTCAACCGCAAGGGCAAGAACAATACCCTGACCCCCGCGCCCAGCGACGTGGGCAGTCCGTGGGCCATCGGCGCCCAGGAAGGCGGCCACAAGGATATCCTGCCGGAACTGGGCACGCTGGAGGATTTCCGCCACCTGGTGCGTAAGGCCCGGGAGCACGGCATCGACATCGCCCTGGACATCGCCCTGCAATGCGCCCCGGATCATCCCTACGTCCAGCAGCATCCGGACTGGTTTCGCTGGCGGCCGGACGGCACGGTGCAGTACGCCGAGAACCCGCCCAAGAAGTATCAGGACATCTACCCGTTCAATTTCGAGACCGCCGACTGGCGGGCGCTGTGGGACGAGATCAAAAGCATCTTTGAATTCTGGAGCGCCCAGGGCGTGCGCATTTTCCGGGTGGACAACCCCCACACCAAGCCCTTCGCGATGTGGGAATGGCTGATCGCCGAGATCAAGCAGACCACGCCGAACGCCATCTTTCTGGCGGAAGCCTTCACCCGGCCCAAGGTCATGCACCGGCTGGCCAAGCTCGGCTACACCCAGTCCTACACCTATTACGCCTGGCGCAACACCAAGGCGGAATTGACCGAGTACCTGACCGAACTGACCCGCACCCAGAGCCGCGAATACTTCCGGCCCAACTTCTGGCCGAACACCCCGGATATCCTAACCGCGGCCCTGCAATACGGCGGCCGACCGATGTTCATGTCCCGGCTGGTGCTGGCGGCGACTCTGACCGCCAGCTACGGTATCTATGGGCCGGCCTTCGAAATGATGGAACACATCGCCGTCAAGCCGGGCAGCGAGGAGTATCTGGACTCCGAGAAATACCAGTTGCGCTACCGCGATTTCCACGATTTGGACGGGCCGAATAGCCTGCGCGACTTCATCGCCCTGCTCAACCGCATCCGCCAGCGCAACTCAGCCCTGCAGGCCGACGGTAGCCTCTGTTTCCACCCGGTGGATAACGAGCAGATCATCTGCTACAGCAAGGCGACCGACAATCACGCCAACGTGCTGCTGATGGTGGTGAATCTGGACCCCAACTACACCCAGGCCGGCTGGACCCAATTGGATCTGGAGGCGCTCGGGGTAGATCCGCTTCAGCCGTTCCAGGTCCACGATCTGCTGACCGGCGCGCATTACATCTGGAACGGGCCGCGCAACTACGTGGAACTGAATCCCCATCGCATGCCGGCGCACCTGTTCCGGATTCGCAGCAGCCTGCACACGGAGCACGATTTCGCAACGTTTGACGGCTGAATTTCGCTGGCTGAATTTCGCTGGCTGAATTGAAAAACAGAGGAGGCGCGCATGACGCATAACCCGAAAGGCTGGACCGGCGTGAACGACCCCCTCTGGTACAAGGATGCCGTGGTTTATCAGTTGCACGTAAAGGCGTTTGGCGACAGCGATCACGATGGAGTGGGGGATTTCCGGGGGCTGGTCCAGCGCCTGGATTATCTCCAGGATCTGGGGGTGGACACTCTGTGGTTGTTGCCCTTCTACCCCTCGCCGATGCGGGACGACGGCTACGACATCGCCGATTATTGCAGCGTCCATCCCCAGTATGGCACGTTGGCCGACGTGCGGGCTTTCGTCCGCGAGGCGCACTCGCGCGGCCTCAAGATCATCACCGAACTGGTCATCAACCACACCTCCGATCAGCATCCCTGGTTCCAGGCCGCGCGCCGGGCGCCGCCGGGTTCGCGAGAGCGAGGCTTTTACGTCTGGAGCGATGACGACAAGAAATTCGCGGAAACCCGGATCATCTTCACCGACACCGAAACCTCCAACTGGGCGTGGGACCCGGTGGCGCAGCAGTATTACTGGCACCGCTTCTTCTCCCATCAGCCGGATTTGAATCACAACAATCCGGCGGTGGTGAAGGCGGTGATCAAGGTGATGCGGTTCTGGCTGGATCTGGGCGTGGACGGGCTGCGCCTGGACGCCATTCCCTACCTGTGCGTCCGCGAGGGCACCCACAACGAGAATCTGCCCGAAACCCATGCGGTGATCAAACAGATGCGGGCGGTGATCGAGCAGCATTATCAGGGCCGCATGTTCCTGGCCGAGGCCAACCAGTGGCCGGAGGACGTGCGCGACTATTTCGGCGACGGCGACGAGTGCCAGATGGCCTATCACTTCCCGCTGATGCCGCGCATGTACATGGCCATCGCCCAGGAAGACCGCTATCCCATCGTCGAAATTCTCGAACAGACGCCGGACATTCCCGACAACTGCCAGTGGGCGATTTTCCTGCGCAACCACGATGAATTGACGCTGGAAATGGTCACTGACCGGGAGCGGGACTACATGTACCGCACCTATGCCGCCGATCCCCGGATGCGGGTCAACGTCGGCATCCGCCGCCGGCTGGCGCCGCTGATGGACAACGACTCCAGCAAGATTAAGCTGATGAAGAGCCTGCTGCTGTCGATGCCAGGCACGCCGGTCTTCTACTACGGCGACGAAATCGGCATGGGCGACAACTTCTATCTGGGCGACCGCAACGGGGTGCGCACCCCGATGCAATGGAGTCCCGACCGCAACGCCGGTTTCTCCAAGGCCGACCCGCAAAGGCTGTATCTGCCGCCGATCATGGACCCGATCTACGGCTACGAAGCGGTCAACGTGGAAGCCCAGCAGCGCGAGCCGGCGTCGCTGTTGAACTGGATGAAGCGGATGATCGCGGTGCGCCGAACCTGTCAAGCCTTCGGGCGGGGCCGGCTGGAGATGCTGAGTCCCGGCAACCGCAAAATCCTGGCCTACGTCCGCGCCTTCGCCGACGAAACGGTGCTCTGCGTGGCCAATCTGTCCCGCTCCGCGCAGCCGGTGGAACTCGATCTGAGCAAGTATAAAGGCATGGTGCCGGTGGAAATGCTCGGCCAAAACGCCTTTCCGCCCATCGGCGAGTTGCCTTATCTATTGACCTTGCCGCGCTACGGGTTCTACTGGTTCCGGCTGAGCTACGCCGCCCCGCCGGTCTGGCACGAGGACCGCTTGCCGGGTTCGGATCTGCGGATTCTCGTGTTGTTCCAGGGCTGGAAGAGCTTTTTCACCGATCAAGTTGAGCCCAGCCGGCGGGAGATGGCCATAAACCTGCACGATCGGCTCACCCGTCAGATCATTCCACAATTTCTGCCGACCCAGCGCTGGTTCGCTGGCAAGAGCGGACGGATCGAAACCGTGGAATTCGACAAGTACGACGTCTGGGTCGATCAGACCGAGTGGGTGCTGGCGCGGATTCGGGTCTGGCTGGCCGAACGGCCCGAGCCGCAGGATTACGGCTTGCCGATGGCGCTGGCCTGGGAAGACGAAGGCGAGGAACGATTGCGGCCGCTCTGGCCCTATGCCCTGGCCCGGGTTCGATTTCGCGCCCGAATGGGTTTGCTGTACGACGCCTATGCCGACGAGCGTTTCGGCCAGACCCTGGTGAAGATGATGGGCCGCAACGCCCGAATCCCCTTGGGTGGCGGCTGGCTGAAATTTTCCTCGACGCAGTCCTTCCAGGAATTGGCCGGGGATATTCCGGAGATGTTGCCGATCAAGCGGCTGGCCCTGGACAGCAGCAATACCACCCTCAACGTCGGCGACCGGATGTTGCTGAAGGGGTACCGGCGCTTGCGGCCCGGCATCAATCCCGAATTGGAGATGGGCCGGTTCCTGACCGACGTCGCCGCCTTCGCCAACGCGGCGCCGCTGGCCGGCGCCCTGGAATACGAGGATGAGGAGGGCAACGTCATCGCCTTGGCGATGCTCCAGGGTTTCGTCGCCAATCAGGGCGACGCTTGGAGCTATACCCTGGATTACCTCAAGCGGTTTCTGGATGATTGCCTGCAACAGCCGGAAGTCGTGCGGGAGGTCGGCGAAGAGGTCCACGCGCTGTATCTGCTGTTTGCCGGCACCCTGGGCCGGCGCACCGGCGAATTGCACCGGGCGCTGGCGCAAACCACCGGCGATCCGGCCTTCGATCCCGAGCCGATCGCGGCGACC
Organism: Candidatus Competibacteraceae bacterium; assembly: GCA_036796235.1. Lineage (GTDB taxonomy): Bacteria > Pseudomonadota > Gammaproteobacteria > Competibacterales > Competibacteraceae > REEE01. Next base: position 11,653 of record DAIRDI010000057.1, read on the forward strand.
GATCTGGCGGGTTGGCTGGCGCAGATTCGGCGCGAGGCGAGCGAGACCCTGGATCGCCTGGAGCAGGCGCAATGGCGGCTGGCCGAGCCGGCCCGGTCGCTGGCCGGGTGTCTGCTGAACGCGCGGGACACCTTGTTGGCCCGGTTCGAGGGCGTCGCGGGCGCGGGGCCTTGGCCCATGAAAACCCGCTTCCACGGCGACTACCATCTCGGGCAGGTGCTGGTGGCGAAGGACGACGTCATCATCATCGATTTCGAGGGCGAACCGTCCCGAACGCTGCCGGAACGTCGCCACAAGCACTCGCCGCTGCGGGATGTCGTGGGTATGTTGCGTTCGCTCAACTATGCCGCGCACGCGGCCCTGCGCCAGGCGACCGCCGATCGCACCAGCCAATGGGAAGCGCTCGCGCCCTACGCCAACGACTGGGAGCGGCAAGCGCGGGCCGCCTTCCTGGCCGGTTATACCGAAGCCGTGCAAGACAGCTCGGCCTATCCCGCCGATCCCGAACAGGCCGCGCTGCTGCTGGACCTGTTTACGCTGGAGAAGGCCTGCTACGAACTCCGTTATGAATTGGATAATCGCCCCGACTGGGTAGCCATCCCACTCGGGGGTTTGTGTGAAGTGCTCTCACTCGAAACGAAGGATGTGCCGCGATGAAACAACCAAAAATTCTGGCTTTCGTGATGGCGGGCGGCGAAGGCTCCCGCCTGCAACCCCTGACGGCCCATAATTCCAAGCCGGCGCTGCCGTTCGGCAGCCGCTACCGCATCGTGGACTTCGTGTTGAGCAACCTGCTCAATTCCGGAATTCAATCCATCTACATGCTGGTGCAGTACAAGTCCCAGTCGCTGATCGAACACGTCCGCAAAGCCTGGGTGGTGTCGCCGATGCGCAACGAGGAGTTCGTGACCGTGGTGCCGCCGCAGATGATGCGCGGCGGCGACTGGTTCCAGGGCACCGCCGATGCCGTGTACCAGAACATCAACCTGATCGAGTTGCACGATCCCGATCTGGTCCTGGTGTTCGGCGCTGACCACGTCTATCGGATGGACATCAGTCAGATGGTGGATTTTCACCGCGAGAATAAAGCCGATGCGACCGTGGCGGCCTTGCCGGTGCCGCTCGCCGAAGCCACCGCGTTCGGTGTCATCGATACTGAAGCCGATGGCCGGATCCGCGACTTCAAGGAGAAGCCGGCCAATCCGCCGGCGATGCCCTCCGATCCGACCCGCGCCTATGCGTCGATGGGCAACTATCTGTTCGACGCCAAGATCCTGGTGCAGGCGCTCAAGGAAGCCAACCGCCGCGACGAGCACGATTTCGGCCACCACGTGCTGCCGAAATTGAAAAACACCCATCGGGTGTTTGCTTATGATTTCGCCACCAATAAGGTGCCGGGGGTCAAATCCTACGAGGAGCAGGCTTACTGGCGGGATGTCGGGACGCGGGACGCCTATTTCAGCGCGCACCAGGATCTGTTGGGCGTACAGCCGCGCTTCGACATGTTCAACCCCCAGTGGCGGATCTTTTCCAGTAACTATCAGGGACCAGTCGCCCGCCTGCTCGACGCCAGGGTGCAAAATAGCGTGATCGCCGCCGGTTCGCTGGTGCGGCAGGCTTCGATCGCCAACACGATTATCCGCCGCGAAGTGATCATTGAGGACGATGTGGAAATCGAGGATTGCGTGATTCAGGACAATGTCTGGATCAAGCGCGGCGCCCGATTGCGGCGGACCATCATCAGCAGTTACAACGTGATCGAGGCCGGCACGCGTATCGGTTACGACCCCGAACAGGACAGCCGCCTGTATCAGGTGACCCAGGGCGGCATCACCGTGGTGCCGCCGGGCGAGGTGACCTCGACCCTGCGGTCCTACAGCGAGTAACTCGGCGCTCCCTCTCCCCTTGAGGGAGAGGGGATCAGGGGAGAGGGTATGAATAAAGCAACGACCACGGTCTGGCCGGGCCGGCCGTATCCGCTGGGCGCCAGTTGGGACGGGGAGGGCGTCAATTTCGCGGTGTTCTCGGCCCATGCCGAACAGGTGACGTTATGCCTGTTCGATGCCAGGGGCCGACAGGAAATCGCCCAAATTCCCTTGCGCGAGCAGACCGG
>DAIRDI010000058.1:0-13750 GCA_036796235.1 Candidatus Competibacteraceae bacterium
AGTCGGTCGGTCAGACCTGCAGTTTGAGGGCCTGATCGCCTGAAAGTCGAACATCACGTAAATATAACAAAATCTGATGACCCAAATTCCTGCAAAGTGCATAGCAATTATCGGCGTCACCTCGGCCATCACCGAACAAATCGCCCGTCGCCTCGCCGCCCAGGGCGCGGTGCTCTACCTCACCGGTCGCGATACCGGCCGGCTGGAAGCCATTGCGGACGACCTGCGGGTGCGCGGCGCGGCGCGCGTGGAGTTCGAACGCCTGGATGTCACCGAGGCCGTCGCGCTCGCTGGCGTGGTGGCGCGCGCGGTGGCAGCACTCGGCGGCCTGGACACCGTCATCGTCGCGGCCGGCCTGCTACCCGATCAAACGCGTGTGAATGCCGACGCAAACCTTCTGCGAGAGACTCTCGAAGTGAACGCCGTAGGCCCCATGGTCGTGTTGAACGAGGCCGCCGCCTTCTTCGAGCAACAGGGCCACGGCCGGCTCGTCGCCATCGGTTCGGTCGCGGGGGATCGCGGCCGGGCGGTCAACTGCGCCTATGGCGCCGCCAAAGGTGCGCTGGAAATCTTCACGTCCGGGCTGCGCCAACGCCTGCACGGCCGGGGGATACCGGTGCTGTTGGTCAAACCGGGCTTCGTCGACACACCAATGACCGCGGACTTCGCCAAGGGACCGCTGTGGGCCAGTCCCGAGCGGGTGGCTCAGGATATCGTCAAGGCCATGGAAAAGGGGCGAGCCGTAATCTACACCCCCTGGTTCTGGCGCTGGATCATGCTGATCCTCCGCTCCATCCCGGAGCGGTTCTTCGTGCGATTGCGGTTTTGAAAGACCACCTCCCAATGCACGACCCATTCAGTCTCGACCGGCTGATCGCGCTGGCCACCCGCGCCGGACAGCGCGTCGAACTCGCGGTCTCGTGAGATGACGCCGAACAAAATCCGGCCGCTCGGCCGCCGGGCGGACCGCTCGTGAGGGACCTCTCCGCGTTCCGGCCGGGGACGAGTCCGGGCATCCGGTTCACCGCGGCCCCCACCACCGGGCGTTGGCAACGCTGATGACCGACATTCCCTCGCCCGCCGCTATACCCCGGTCCGAGCGGCTGGAACACCGGCTGCGGCAGGCCGCGCTGATCGCCGCCCTGGCCATGGTCGGCTATCTGGGGCTGGCGATTCTGGCCGATGCGACGGTGTTCCTCGCCGGGCTGCAACGACTTGGTCTCGGGCAATGGCTCGCCCTGCTCGGCCTGTCGCTGCTCAACTACGGGCTGCGCTTCCTGCGCTGGCATCTCTACCTGCGGGCGCTGGAGGCCCGGGTGCCGCTGGGGCACGATCTGACCATCTACCTGGCGGGTTTCGCCTTCACCGTCAGCCCCGGCAAGGCCGGCGAGGCGGTGCGCTCGATCTACCTGCGGGGCGCGGGCGTTCCCTGGTCGCGGGGCCTGGCGGCCCTGGCGGTGGAGCGCGTGCTCGACCTGGCCGTGATGGTGATTCTGGCGGCCCTGGCGCTCCAAGCCTTCGCGGATTATGCCGGGACCGCCGTACTGGCGGTGGCACTGGTGGCCGGGCTGTTGGTCCTCGTCACGCGCCCCGGCGTCGGCCGCTGGCTGCTGGCCCGGCTGCCCGCGACCGGACGCTGGGCGACCGTCGGGCGGGGGACGACGGCGCTGCTGGACGACTCCCGCGTGCTGCTCGCACCGGGGCGGTTACTCGGGGGTCTGCTGCTGGGACTCCTGGCCTGGGGGGCGGAAGCCTGGGGTTTCTATTTGCTGCTGGAGTGGCTCGACGTCGGACTCGATCCGCTGCTGGCGATGGGGATTTACGCCGCGAGCATGGTGGCCGGGGCGCTGTCGTTCCTGCCCGGCGGGCTGGGCGGCGCGGAAGCCGCCATGGTGGCCCTGCTGCTGGCCGGCGGCGCGGTCTTGGGTACGGCGGTGCTGGCGACCGTCATCTGCCGCGCGGTGACCCTGTGGTTCGCCGTGGCGCTGGGCCTCGGCGCCGTACTGCTCCTGGGCCGACGTGGATCGTGAGAGTTTCGCCTGGCGTTGATCGGCGGTCCATCGCGCCGGCGGCATCCATCCGGAGAGCGGACTAATTCTGTTATGATGGCCCGGCACGCCGGAAGCTCCGGCCCCCGCCCTCGACCCGGTTCCTCACGCCGCCATGCATCCCGTTTTGACTATCGCCAAACGCGCCGCTCTGAGCGCAAGCCGCATCCTGTTGCGCCATTTCGACCATCTCGAACGATTGACCGTCACCACCAAGCAGCGCAGCGACTTCGTCAGTGAAGCGGACCTGCAAGCCGAGCGGGAAATTATCCAGACCTTGCGCAAGACCTACCCCAACCACGGCATTCTCGCCGAGGAGACCGGGCAACAGGCTGGACAGGACGAGTACGAATGGATCATCGACCCGTTGGATGGCACCACCAACTTCCTGCACGGCATCCCCCATTTCGCGATTTCCATCGGCTTCCGGCACAAAAATCGCCTGGAAGCAGGGTTGATCTTCGACCCGATCCGGCAAGAGTTGTTTACCGCCTCACGCGGCGATGGCGCGCAGGTCAACGACCGACGCCTGCGAGTCAGTGGGGTCGCGCAATTGGACCACGCCCTGCTCGGCACCGGCTTTCCCTTTCGCAACCCCAACAACCAACCGTCCTATCTGAGCTTCTTCGGCAGTCTGTTCGGTAAGTGTCTGGAAATCCGCCGGGCCGGCGCAGCGTCGCTGGATTTGGCCTACGTGGCGTCCGGGCGGCTGGACGCCTATTGGGAGATGGGCTTAAGCCCTTGGGATATCGCCGCCGGCGCGTTGCTGGTTCAGGAAGCCGGCGGACTGGTGAGCGACTTCGCCGGCGACAACGACTTCATGAAATCCGGCAACATCATCGCCGGCAACCCCAAGGTGTTCAAGGCGTTGCTGCGGGAAATGCAGCCACACCTAACCTGACGGCGCGGACCCAGCCTCCGAAAATTTAACCATCAACCATCATGAAAGAGCCGGTCCTGGCGGTTGATCTCGATGGTACGCTGCTGCGGACGGATACCTTGTTCGAGTCGCTGTTCGTCTTGTTGCGTGAGCGGCCCCGCGCGCTGGGCGGCGCGGCTCGGGCGCTGCTGAAGGGGCGGGCAGGATTCAAGGCGTCTGTGGCCGATCGGGTGGTGCCCGGCGCCGACCGGTGCCCCGTCGCGCCAGCAACGCCCGCCCGGAAGACAGACGAGTTTTGTTATGATGACCCGGTACGCCACACCATCCGGCCCCGCCGCCGAGCACAACCTTTCGAACGCCGCCATGGACCTCGAACGCCTGGAAGAACGCATTGAAGAGTATCTGAAAGCACTGCGTCAACTCGAACGAGCCTTGGCGCGTCCCTTCGACGAGTTCATCCGCGATGCCGTGATTCAGCGCTTTGAATTCACGCACGAACTAGCCTGGAAGATGCTCAAACTGCGACTCGAAGCCGAAGGGATCACGGCGCTCACGCCAAGACAGACTTTGCGGGAATCCTTGCAGGCCGGTTTGATCCACGACGGCAACGCCTGGAGCGAGATTCAGAGGTACCGCAACCTGACCAGCCACACCTACGATGAGAAGCTGGCTGACGAGGTCTATGCCTTCATCGCAACCCAGGCGCTGGCGCTTTTTCAGGAACTGGCGCAAGGGATCGAGCCATGGCGGAAAGATCGTTGAAATTCGGCCTGTCCGCAAGGCTTCACGACGATTTCGACCGGGTGTTCGCGCAATACCCGGAAATCAGGCGCGTGTTCATCTTCGGTTCGCGCGCCAAGGGAACCTTTAGGGACGGTTCGGACATCGATTTGGCCGTCTTCGCACCCGAGATGAACGGCTCGCGTTTCGCCCGCCTGTGGAGCGACATCGACGACCTGCCCATCGTGTTTAAGGTCGATCTGCTGCATTGGGACCGGCTGGCCAACGACCGGCTCAAACAAAAAATCCCTGCCGAAGGTCAGATCTTCTATCCGCAGGACCCCGCTCCGCCCCATGAAATCCGGCAACATCATCGCCGGCAACCCCAAGGTGTTCAAGGCGCTGCTGCGGAAAATGCAGCCGCATCTGCCGGCGGGGCTGGCCGCTAGCGCCGAAACCCCGAGGTGATCGGGTAGCGCCGATCCCGGCCGAAGGCGCGCGGGGTGATGCGCACGCCGGGCGCGGCTTGGCGGCGCTTGTACTCGTTGACGATCACCAGCCGCGCCACCCGTTCCACGGTCGCCCGGTCGAATCCGGCCGCGATCAATTCCTCCACCGACCGTTCCTCTTCGACGTAGCCTTGCAAAATGGCGTCCAACACGTCGTAGGGCGGCAGGCTGTCCTGGTCGGTCTGGTCCGGGCGCAGTTCGGCCGAAGGCGGTCGGTCGATGACCCGTTGCGGAATCACCGGACCCAAGCTGTTGCGGTAGGCGGCCAGCCGGTAGACCATCATCTTCAACACATCCTTGATCGGAGCGAACCCACCGGCCATGTCGCCGTAGAGGGTCGAATAGCCCACCGCAGTCTCGCTCTTGTTGCCGGTGGTCAGCACGATCTTGCCGGTCTTGTTGGACATCGCCATCAACAGCACGCCCCGGCACCGGGCCTGGATGTTTTCCTCGGTCACATCGGGCGGCAACCCGGCCAACACCGGTTGCAGGATGTCGAGAAACGCCTGAAACGCCGGTTCGATGGCCATGATGTGGTGCTTCACGCCCAGCGCCCGGGCTTCCTGCTCGGCGTCGCTGTTGCTCATCTCGGCGGTGTAGCGCGAGGGCATCAGCACGGCTTCCACCCGCTCCGCGCCCAGAGCATCGACCGCAATCGCCAGGGTCAGCGCCGAATCGATGCCGCCGGACAGCCCCAGCACCGCGCCGGGAAAACCGTTCTTATTGACATAGTCGCGGACCCCCAGCACCAATACCCGGTAGATCGCTTCTTCCGCGCCCGGCTCGTCCGCGACCTCGCCGGCGACCGGCTCCACGACGGCGCCGAGCGTAAAATCGACGGGAAAAAGCCCCTCGATGCAGAACGGCGCGCGCCGGACCAGCTCGCCACGGGCGTTCACGACTTGCGAGTGGCCGTCGAACACCAGCTCGTCCTGACCGCCGATCAGGTTGACATACACGATGGGCAACCCGCATTCCGCCACCCGCCGCCGCAGGATTTCCAGGCGCAAACCACCCTTGCCGACATGGAACGGCGAGGCATTGAGATTGAGCAACAGTTGCGCGCCGGCGGCGGCGGCCTGGCGAGTCGGCTCAGCCTGCCACACATCCTCGCAGATGGTGAGCCCGACTCGAACGCCCTTGATGGTCGTCACGGTCGGCGTCGTACCCGGCACGAAGTAGCGCTTCTCGTCGAACACACTGTAGTTGGGCAGCAAATGCTTGTGATAGAGCGCCTGGATGGCGCCCGCGCCGATCACCGCCGCCGAGTTGCGCAAACCCTCCGGCGTGGCGGCGGGATAACCGACGACGGCGGTAATCCCCTGAATTCCGGCGCGGAGCCGTTGCACCGCCGGCTCCACTTGGCCGACAAAACCAGGGCGCAGCAATAAATCTTCCGGGGGATACCCGGTGATGGTCAGTTCCGGGAAGACGATCAGATCAGCGCGCAACCGATCGCGGGCCTCGGTGGCGGCGGCGAGGATCTTGTCGGTGTTGCCGGCGATGTCGCCGACCAGGAAATCGAGTTGGGCCATGACGACCCGGAGAGCAGCGGAGTCAGCGCGCATGATCCTGCCTTGCCATGTCTTCCAAAAAACGAAAGGCTGGGCTGCCAGGCAACCCAGCCTTTCCAGGGACGGACCAACCTCGACGACTGAACGACTAGCTGAAGAACCCCTTCATCGCCGCGCCGATATCGGCCGGCGAGTGGACGATCTTGGCGCCCGCCGCGTCCAGGGCCGCGAACTTGTCGGCCGCCGTGCCCTTGCCGCCCATGATGATGGCGCCGGCGTGGCCCATGCGCTTGCCGGGGGGCGCGGTGACACCGGCGATGTACGCCACCACCGGTTTCTTGATATTCGCCTTGATATACTCAGCGGCTTCTTCCTCGGCGCTGCCACCGATCTCGCCGACCATGACGATGCCTTCGGTCTGCGGATCGTCCTTGAACAGGGTCAGTATATCCACGAAGCTCATGCCGTGAATCGGGTCGCCGCCGATGCCGATACAGGTGCTCTGGCCCAAACCGGTCTGGGTGGTCTGCCAGACCGCTTCATAGGTTAGGGTGCCAGACCGGGAGATAATACCGATCTTGCCGGGCAGGTGAATATGGCCGGGCATGATGCCCATCTTGCAACCACCGGGGGTGATGATGCCCGGACAGTTGGGGCCGATCAGATAAACGTTCGGATAGTTATATTGCAACACCGCCTTCACCCTGAGCATGTCCATGACCGGAATGCCCTCGGTGATGCAGGCGATCACCTTGATGCCGGCGTCGGCCGCTTCCAGCACCGCGTCGCCGGCGAAAGCCGCCGGGACGTAGATCATGCTGGCGTCGGCGCCGGTGGCGGCAACCGCTTCTTGCACGGTGTTGAACACCGGCTTCCCGAGATGTACGGTGCCACCCTTGCCGGGGCTGATGCCGCCGACCAGGTTGGTGCCGTAGGCGATCGCCTGTTCGGCGTGGAAGGTGCCCTGCGAGCCGGTGAAACCCTGGCAGATCACCTTGGTGTTCTTGTCGATCAGAATACTCATGCTCTGTTCCTTGGTAATGATGGAGGCCTGGGGTTGCGGCGCTTACTTCGCGGCTGCGGCCACGACTTGTTGCGCGGCATCGGTCAGGTCGTCGGCGGCGATGATATTCATGCCGGACTTGGCCAGCATCTCGCGCCCGGCTTCCACGTTGGTGCCCTGCAACCGCACCACGACCGGCAGGGTCAATCCCACCTCCTTGACCGCGGCGATGATGCCTTCGGCGATGACATCGCAGCGGACGATGCCGCCGAAAATGTTGACCAGGATCGCCTTGACCTTATCCGAGGACAGAATCAGCTTGAACGCCCGCGCCACCCGGTCGGCCGTCGCGCCGCCGCCCACGTCCAGGAAGTTGGCCGGATCGCCGCCGTGCAGCTTGATCACGTCCATGGTCGCCATCGCCAGGCCGGCGCCGTTGACCATGCAGCCGATGTTGCCGTCCAGAGCCACGTAGTTGAGGCCGATCTCGTGAGCGATGTGCTCGCGCTCGTCCTCCTGAGTGGGGTCGCGCATCTCGGCGGTATCCTTGTGCCGGTACAGGGCGTTGTCGTCCAGACTGACTTTGGCGTCCAGCGCCAGCACCTGGCCGTCGGGGGTCACGATCAGCGGGTTGATCTCGACCATGCTGCAATCCTTATGCACGAACATGTTGTAGATCCCGCTCAATATTTTGACCAATTGGTCGACTTCGCTCTTGGCCATGCCCATCTTGAAGCCGAGATTGCGGGCCTGATAGGGCTGGAGGCCAGCGGTTGGATCGACGGTCAGAGTCAAGATCTTTTCCGGGGTCTTGGCGGCGACTTCCTCGATATCCACACCGCCTTCGGACGAGCCGATGAGGATGATGCGCTTCTTGCTGCGATCCACCAGGCAGCTCAGGTAGTATTCCTTGGCGATGTCCACCCCATCCCGGATCAACAAGGCGTGAATCGGGACGCCGTCGGCCCCCGTCTGCTTGGTCACCAGCGTGGAGCCGAGCAGGCGGCCGGCGACTTCTTCCACCTCCTGAATCGTGCGGACGAACTTGACGCCGCCCGCCTTGCCGCGCCCGCCGGCGTGGACTTGAGCCGCGACCACCCACGGCCCGTTGGCCCTGACCTCCTTGGCGACCTCGACCGCCTGCTGCTGGGAAGTGGCCTTAATGCCCTTGGGCGTCGGCACGCCGAATTGATGGAACAATTCTTTGGCTTGATATTCGTGCAGGTTCATGCGAAGTACATCCCCCATGTTGTTGGAATGTTTATTCTATCCCGAATCACCGCCATCTTCACCCGTCCGGGCGAAATGGGCGACCACCGGTCCGTCCGGGCGCCGGTTCGCTTAAAATTATACGGTAAAATCACTGAATCCTGAGAACTCATTATCGCGAACCGTCTCATCATGATTGCCCCCAACCCACTCGCTGGCTTGCCCGCCGACCATTTCCCGGACCGTCGTCATCTGTGGCGAGTGTTCCGGGCCACCCATTTCTTCCGGTTGAGCCTTGCGCTGCTGCTGTTGGCTGGGTTCGCCCTGGACGACCAGAGCCGGCTGTTCGGCAAACAACATCCCGCTTTATTCCTAGGCACGGTGCTGGTCTATCTGGCGCTGGTGCTGGTCGCCATCGCCAGCAGTTACTGGCGGCGACCGATCCTGGCCGTGCAGACGCACCTACAAATGCTGCTGGATCTGCTGGCGCTGACTGTCATGATCCATGCCTCGGGCGGTCTGGCCAGCAGTCTGAATACCCTGCTGATCACCGCCGTGGCGGCCAGCAGCATCCTGCTGCCGCTCAGCTCGGCGCTGCTGGCCGCCGCGTTGAGCTTTTTCCTGCTGGTGGGCTCCTGGTTGCTGGGGCGCTGGACGGACACCTGGCTCGATCTGTTGCTGGCGCCGCTGCGCGCCGATACCGATGATCTGGTCCGTCTCGGAGTGCTGGGCGCCACTTTGTTTCTCGCCGCCGCCCTGACCCACGCGCTGGCCGAGCGGGCGCGGCGCGGCGAAGCGCTGGCCCGGCAACGCACCTTGGAACTGTTGGAAGTCGCCGAGCTGAATCAGGGCATCGTCCGCCACTTGCAAAACGGCGTGGTGGTGGTGGACGCCGTTGGACAAATTCTGTTGTTGAACGACACCGCGCGGGAACTGCTCGATGGTCCGGAAACCATGCCTGGGAGTTCGCTGGGCGAACTCTCGTCACCGCTGGCCCAACGCTGGCGGCTGTGGCGCGCCAAGGGTGGGGCGGAGTTGGCGGCTTTCCGCCCGGCCGAGCACCGCCCGGAACTGATCCCGCGCTTCACGCGATTGAGCGGCCGCCAGGCGAACAGCGCCCTGATTCTGTTGGAGGACTCCGCGCAAGCCGCCGAACGCTTGCGGCAGATCAAGCTGGCGGCGTTGGGGCGGCTGACCGCTGGCATCGCCCACGAAATCCGCAACCCGTTGGCGGCGATCAGCCATGCCGCTCAGTTGCTGGAAGAATCGGTCAGCACCAACCCCACCGACCGGCGGCTAGCGCGCATCATCCACGACAACATCAAACGCGCCAATCGGATTATCGGCGACGTTCTCGACCTGGCTCGGCGCGACCGAGTCAAACCCGAACCGATCGCGTTGAGGCCATGGCTAGATACCTTTATTCAGGAATTCACGCTCGCCCCCGATGGAACGTCGCCCGAATGGTGTTCGAACTTGGCGTCCGCCGAGCATGCGATCAGTTTCGACCCCCATCATTTACGGCAGGTGCTGTGGAACTTGTGCGCCAACGCCTGCCAGCACGGCGCTCGACCTGGCCAAAGACCTCGGATCGAGCTGCGCGCCGGACTGGAGAGCGGACGCGGGCGACCGTTTCTGGAAGTGCGCGACGACGGTCCAGGCGTTACGCCCGAACACCTCGAACATTTGTTCGAGCCATTCTTCACGACCCGGTCCAAAGGGACTGGCCTAGGCTTGTACCTGGCCCGGGAACTGTGCGAAGCCAACCGGGCCCAGCTACAATACCTAGCAATCACTGGGGGCGGCGGTTGTTTTCGAATCACCTTCGCTCCCGCGAGCCACATACCGGAGATGGATTGATGGACGCCTGCAATGCCTTGATCGTGGACGATGAAGCCGACATCCGTGAATTGATCGAAATGACGCTGCTGCCGCTGGGCGTAACCTGCCTGCTGGCGGAAACCCTGGAGGAGGCGCGACTCCTGCTCAAACGTCAGCCGTTCAATTTCTGCATCACCGACCTGCGGCTGCCGGACGGCAGCGGGCTGGAACTGGTGGCGCACATTCAAAAAACACATCCCAATCTGCCGGTGGCGGTGATCACCGCGCACGGCAACGTGGAAAACGCGGTGGAAGCGCTCAAACTGGGTGCTTTCGATTTTGTTTCCAAGCCGTTCGATCTGGCGGTGTTACGCAGCATGGTGACGACCGCGCTGCGCTTGAATCGCGGCGGCGGTGAAAATCGCCCCACCGACTCACGCCCCACCCTGCTCGGCCAGTCGGCCGCGATGCATGAGGTACGGGGATTGATCGCCAAGCTGGCGCGCAGTCAAGCGCCCATCTTAATCAACGGCGAATCCGGCACCGGCAAGGAACTGGCGGCGCGGTTGATGCACCTGTCCGGACCGCGGGCCGATCGGCCCTTCGTCCCGGTCAATTGCGGGGCGATTCCCGAGCATCTCATGGAGAGTGAATTTTTCGGCTACAAGAAAGGCAGCTTCACCGGCGCCACACAGGACAAGAGCGGGTTGTTTCAGGCGGCGCAGGGCGGCACGCTGTTTCTGGATGAAGTCGCGGACCTGCCCTTGCCGATGCAAGTCAAGCTGTTGCGCGCGATTCAGGAGCGTGCGGTGCGGCCGGTGGGCGCACCGACCGAGGTCACCATCGACGTACGCATCCTCAGCGCCAGCCACAAGGATCTGGCGACATTAGTGCGGGACGGGGCCTTCCGCCAGGACTTGTTCTATCGCTTGAACGTGATCGAACTGCGACTGCCGAGCTTGCGCGAGCATCCCGAGGACATTCCGGAACTGGCGGGCGCCATCCTGGATCGGTTGAGCCGACAAACCGGCCTGGCCAAACCGAAGTTGACGCCCACGGCGCTGACCGCGCTGCGAGCCTATGCCTTTCCGGGCAATATCCGCGAACTGGAAAACATCCTGGAACGGGCCTTCACCCTGTGCGAGGACCAAGTCATCCAGGAACCGGATCTGCTGCTGTCGGCCCGGGAACCCACCTCGCTGCGACAGTCCCCGGCGCCGCGGATCCTGGCGGACCTGGCGGATGATTTCCCCGACCCGCCGGAACCGCGACGCAGCGAGTTCGAACCGAGGACCGTGCCCATCCTGCAACCATCGACCAGCAACCTGGAAGGTTATCTGGAGGAGATCGAAAAAGCGGCGATCTTGCGGGCGCTGGAGGAAACCCGTCATAACAAGACCGCGGCGGCGGAAAAGCTCGGCATCACTTTCCGGGCGTTGCGCTACCGGTTGAAAAAGCTCGGGCTGGATTGAGGCGTGGCCCCAGGCGCCCGCGTTCAGCGAACCGGCGGCGCGTATTGCAAACCACCTTGCGTCCATAGCGCGTTCAAACCTCGCTCGATCTTCAATGGGCTGTCCTTGCCAACATTGCGCTCAAAAATTTCGCCATAGTTGCCAACTTGCTTGATAACCTTAGCTATCCAGTCATTCGCCAGACCGAAATTCTGATTCGTATCGCCCTCCACGCCTAACAGACGCTTTACGTCGGGATTGATGGATTTTTTCATATCCTCGACATTTCTGGAGTTGACGCCCAGCTCCTCGGCGTTGACCATGGCGAAAAGCGTCCACTTGACGATATTGAACCAGTCGTCGTCGTCATTGCGAACGACCGGTCCCAGCGGCTCCTTGGAGATCACCTCCGGCAATACCACGTACTCATCCGGTTTGGCCAATTCGATGCGCAGGGCGTAAAGCTGCGACTGATCCGAGGTCAACACGTCGCAACGGCCGGCTTCCAGCGCCTTGGCGCTCTCGTCGGATTTTTCGAAAGTGACGGGCGTGAACCGCATCTGGTTGGCGCGGAAATAGTCGCCTAAATTCAGCTCGGTGGTCGTGCCAGCCCGCAGGCACACGGTGGCGCCATCCAGTTCCCTGGCGCTTTTAACGCCCAGTTTCTTGTTGACGAGAAAGCCTTGACCGTCGTAATACGCGACCCCCGTGAAGTTCAGGCCCAAGGCGGAATCGCGGCTGGAGGTCCAGGTGGTATTGCGCGACAGCACGTCGATTTTTTGGGATTGAAGGGCGGTAAAACGGTCTCTGGCGGTCAAAGGAACGAATCTGACCTTGGTGGCGTCGCCGAACACCGCGGCGGCGACGCCACGGCACACATCCACGTCGAGGCCGCTGAAATGGCCTTTATCGTCGGCGAAGGAGAAGCCCGGCAGACCGTCGCTGACGCCACACTTGATGAATCCGTTCTTTTTGATGGCGTCCAGGGTTGGGCCGGCTTGGGCTACGCTGGCGAGCAGCAGGGCAGCGGCGAAGGCTTTGAGCTCGCGCATGAGGTATCATCTCACTGGGTTGAGTGAAAAGAACTTTTTAGTTCTAACCAGACTGTCGAAAAAGACAAACGGTCGCCCTATCCCGACGCTTTGTCCAGCAGCGGCCAAGAGCGGTTTGCAAGACGACATTCGTTCGCGAATCCGTGTTGATGCTACCTGTTAGACACTTTATTTTCATGAAAGAATGGTCGTGGATTTCACCGAGGCAGCTACCTAACTAGCTTATTTTCCATAAATATTTACATGACGGCTCACCATTCTTGATCACACGCATACTCTTCACCCGCGGGCTATCCAACGTCCGCGACGCCATCGCCCTGATCCACCAGGCCATGACACCGGGCGAATTTCATCTGGGCACAAGCTACGTCACCGAACATACTCCCCTGCGCCGGGTCGCGGATTCCTTCGCGCTAGAACCGGCGGACTTGGCTCCAGACGCCTACGTGGACTGGTTGCTGGCTCTGTGCCAGCAAGAGGCTTTCGCCTGGGTTTGGCCGCAGGGACGCTGGGCGACGTTGCTGGACCAACAGGCTCGCTTCGCCGCCGCCGGCGTGCGACTGCTGCTGCCCTGCCCCGACGGAGATACCTTGGATGCCATTCAGGATAAAACGCGCGCCAACGCCAGACTGGCCGTCGCCGGCGTACCGTTGCCCCGAACCCAGTCGGTGGCGACCGCCGACGAGTTCGCCGAGGCGCTGGCGGAACTGGCCAACGGCATGGGGCGAGTATGCGTCAAGCCGGCCCGCTCCATCTACGGTCTCGGTTTTCGGCTGATCGACGACCGCAAGCGCCCGCTGGACCGGTTTCTGGCTAACGACTGCTTCACGATCGGCGCCGCCGAGTTCGCCAGCTTGCTGGCCAGCGCCGACGGTTCCTGCCCGTTCCTGGTGATGGAATATCTGGCCGGCGACGAGCGTTCCATCGACTGCCTGGCGTGGGAAGGGCGGCTGGTGCGCGCCGTGGTCCGCCGTAAACCCGCGGAAGCGCACGGGCGTTGGCAATGGATCGAAACGGACCCGGAAGCTTGGGAGATCGCCCGACAAGCCGTCGCCGCGCTTGGCCTGAACGGGCTGGTCAACGTGCAAACCCGCGAGCGGCTGTATCCCGACGGCCGCCGCGAACAATGTTTCCTGGAAGTCAATCCGCGCATGTCGGGCGGCATCGATATGGCCTGTCAAGCGGGGTTGAACCTGCCGTACTGGCTGCTGCGGCGGGTCGTCGGCACGGTTGAGGAAACCGATATTCCCTGGCCGATCAGCGGGGTGCGCGTGGCCAAGATCGAACAGGCCGTGGTGTTGTAGGGAGCGGGAAGATGAATGTTTCCGGCGCCTTGCCCCGGATTCTGCTGCTCGGCAAGCGCGGCAGCCTGGTGCGGTGGCTGGAAAACCTGCATCAAGCCAGCGCGCGGCTGGGCCATGCCACGCAGGTTTTCGCCATCAACGGCGATACGCTGGGCACTCGGTTGCGCGCCAAATGGCAGGGACGCAGCGCGGCGACCGCCCCCTGGATGCTGGCTCGCTTCGAGCGCGCGCTGGCGCGG